>WJJK01000404.1 GCA_014729705.1 Candidatus Altarchaeales archaeon
GAGTATGTCGTCGAACAAAAAATCGTCCAACGCTCTCACTTTACCGTCGCTTGCCTCAATATCGTATCCCCTCAACTCATTCATACTTCTCAACATATTCTGTCACCTTCTTAGTTTTCCGATTAATTCCTTCTTGCTCATACTGCTGTAACCTTTAACGCCTCTTTCCCTGGCCAGGTCTTCTAACTCCCGCTTAGTTCGTTTTTCATAGGCTTTGCGGTCTTTCGAGCTTTTCTGCGCCTTCCTTATGTTCCTGCTGCGCGCTTTTTTCTGGGCGGATGTCGGCTTCTTCTCCTCAGGCACGTTAGGCCTGGGTTTAGCCTTAAACTTGTCTCCCATAGTTTTTTTGGGACTAGATCCGAGTTTCTCTAAAACATCTTTAACGTCCTTATCGTCTGCCACCAGAGTGCCTGCCTCAACATGCGCGTCCTTTTTGTTGATCAACCACTTTTGGGTGTCCCAACTGCCGCTTCTGCGTTTTCCAGCCACCCGTTGAGTGTGTCCGCTGCGCCCTATGTCATGGGTTCTGAAGGTGGTGAACTGATTTTTATCCCTTACCTCAACGTGGTAGTAGTCTCCGGTTTCCTCCTTCGAACCCGGTTTCGCCCGGCCCCTGTCCGTAGGCTGCGCCCTTGACCTGGCCCTCTTAGACATATTCTGCCATTTCCTTTGTGCTTTTTTTATGTTCTCTTTTGCCTTCTGCTTAACTTTGTTTGATGTCACTTTATCTTCACCTTTATTGGCTTGTTTCTGGGGGTGGTGGGAGAAAATCCGCACGCCTTTGAGACAAAAAAAATAACTGGCGGATTTCCACCCAATGCCTTTTTACTGCATGTGTTTTTTGAGTAAAGCTGTTATCTCCTTGACATGTTCTTCCTTGTCTTTTTGCATCTTCTCCCAGAATTCCCTGCACTGCTGACACTGTGAAGCGTCCTGGATGTAATAGTTTTTCATCCTCCAAAGGCTTTGATGCTCTTCAGTCAATTGCGCCATTAGGTTGTATGTGTTGTTGTCGTACCTTCTCCGCTGCCTCTATCCTTATTTTATTTACTTATACTGTCCTGCCGATTTTCCTGAAATCGTTTACCGTATTCCAAACTCTCCCCCCCACAGGCGTCAGGCGGTAGTCTACTGTGGTGTATCTTCCTTCATGGATTTTTTTGGATATCATCTCATATTCCTTCAGTTGTTTTAAACGCTCAGACAGTATCTTGGGGGTTATGTCAAGTCTGTTTCTAAGCTCCATAAACCCTAACTTCCCCTTTGAGGAGTTATGCAGCTCCCTTATTATGGGTATTGTCCATTTCCTCCCTAAAAGCTTTATCGTGTCCTGGGTTTTGTCAAATTCCCGCGTGTCCGTTGGTTGCTGTATGCTCAGTGTTTCCATTTTAGTTTTTTCACCCCATCTGGTTTGTTTTTTCAATTATTTTTTTGTTGAATGCGGGGATGTCTGAGGGTTGTCTTGAGGAAATCCAGTTGTCGTCAACCACCACCTCCTCGTCTACTACCTCGCATCCAGCCGCATCCAAGTCGTCTTGAATCCCCTGAAAACAGGTTCCCCTACGGTTTTTAACTAACCCTGCTGAGATGAGGGTCTGTACTCCATGACAGATTGTGCCGATTAGTTTACCTTCTACCATAAAGTATTGGGATATTCTTTTGGCGTCTTCAGATAACCTAATCTTCTCTGGTGCGCGGCCACCGGGCAAAACCAAAAGTTGATGGTGTTTTGGATCAACTTCCTCAAATGCCAGCTCAGCTTGCACCTCATAGCCGTGTTTTCCCCGAATCTTTTTTCTCCTGGTCGAGGCAATATCCACTTTAAGGCCCTCTTCAAGCAGCCTATAGTAGGGTGATAATAGTTCTGTGTCCTCAAACCCGTCTTCGCTTAGAATCAACGCCCTCATCTGTTTACCCTTTTTTTGTATTTTTTCTCAAAACCTCTCCAAGCCTCTGCTGCTCTCTTTTCGCTTGCGTCAAGAGCATCCACTATCCTGTTTCTTATATCCTCGCTTGTTTGCTCGCCTTTTTCTTTGGCTTGGTTTGCCACATCTTCAGTTATCTTAGCTATATTATCTCTCCCGTCTGCAACAGATTTACCAGCGTCCACGTAGGCTTTCTTCACGGATTTCTCTACCTTCTTTGCGTCGAAGTCTTCTAGTATCCCTGTTTTCTTTTTTATTTTTGTCATCTTATTTCCCTTTTTTGATATATTCCTCTAAGTCAAACGAAAATCCCGACCCAGTTTTTTGAGCCTGGATAACCCTGCCGTCAATCAACATCTTGTTCCCCTTTTCTTTTTTATTTCCTTCAAATAACCCAGTGTTCATCATTTTTAAGAACCCCTCTTTTTTTGTTGTATCATGCAGGTAAACCTCCCTTGTAGGTTTCTTTAGGCCATAAAACCTTCAACTCTGATGAAAGATTTGGCGTGAAATCAACTATCTCTCCCTTCTCGATGTATTCCGCTAAAACAAGAAAAACATTTGAAACGATTTTTTCAGTATAGCATTGGCTTTCTAACTGCGTGTCTACTTTAGTTAGGAAACTCTTTTTGGATTTAATTGCATAAGGATCTTCTATGGCAGCAAGTACCGCTTTAAGTGCGTTGTAGGCGTCAGCCCAATCAGTATATCCTATGGTTTGCTGGGTTTTAAGAACGTATTTTTGGGCTCTCGTCAGTGGGTTAAATTCATTCAGCTCCTCTCCCATTAAACCTCCAGTAACACCATAAGTAAGACAACTATAAACTACTTTCGGTTATTTTTTTTGACTATTCGCATCAAATTTGTCTTAGTGCCTCTTGTGGGTCTATTTTAGCTGCTTTTTGTGCGGGATATATGGTTGCCAAGGTGGATATAATTATTCCTAATGCAAGCGTTAAAGACAGTTCAACAATGTTTATCTCGATTTTGGTTGATGTGTCTGTGAGGTAAGGGCCTGCAGCCAAATACGCGCCTAATCCAAGTATATATCCTAGGAGGCTTGCCGTAGCACTTACTATAAGGGCTTCTGTGAACACCAGCCTGATGATGTGGCTTCTTCGAAATCCTATGGCGCGAAGGACCCCAAACTCCCTGGTTCTCTCATTTACTGACGAGCTCATTGTAGTGAATACTATAAGCGAACCAATAACTAGCACTACCGCGCCTAGTGTGTATCCGAAGTTGGCTAACTGGTTTATGGTCTGCATCCTGGATTCAACAACCGCTTTGACTGGGGTGGCTTTTGCTTGGGGGAGTTTCTCATTTATCTGTTTAGCCATCTCCTCGACAGGGCATCCAGAGCATATGGCTGCCACCTCGACCAAGGTGATGGTGTCGTTTTTGCCAAGCAACGTTTGAGCTTGTGACAGACCCATAAAGAGGATGGAATCATCCTGAGATCCCGTCTCCTTTAGCACACCTTTAACGGTATACTCTGTGTCGTTAATCACAATATCGTCTCCCGGTTTTTTGCCCAGAATTTGTGAGGCCGTTGACCCTAGGATAACATCTGTTTTCCTAAGGTCCTTGATCTGTGTTACCGTGGTGTTGACTGTTGAGTCAATGGGACTTTGCATACTTTCCCTTGCCAGATGTATGTCGCTTTCTTGGGTGAACTCCCACCATTTTTTCAACTTAATCTCTGATGCTAAGTCGGTGCCCACTAAAAGAACAGGTGTTCCCTCTACTTGTATTGATCCAAGCAGTTTCGCAGAGACAGTTGCAAGGTTTTCCTTGTTTCTGATTTCATATAGGTTTTTGAGGTCCTGCTCTGCGATCTCCTTAACCTCGTATTGCGCTCCAGGAATAGATACGCCCCCATATGACATGGAGAGCGTGTTTGATCTGGGGACAATAATTATGTTGGCTCCAAACTCATCCAGTTTCTCGCTGACATCCTCCCTTAAGGCAGAGGTTATCTGTGTTATGGATACTATGGCTGCTATGCCGATCATCATCCCAACAACCAGGAAGACAATTTTGGTTTTGCGTCTTCTGATGTTGTTTAGGGCAATATCTGTGAGCCTCATTCTAAGTCAACCCTCCCATCACGCAAACAAACCAGGTTATCTGCATACTCCGTCATTGATTTATCGTGGGTCACCATCACAATAGTCTGCCCCCCCTCATTCAGTTCCCTCAACAGGTTCATGATTTCTCCTCCGTTTTTTGTATCAAGATTCCCTGTAGGCTCATCCGCCAAAAGAATCGGGGGATTGTTTATTATCGCCCGCGCGATAGCCACCCTCTGGGCTTCCCCCCCTGAGATCTGGTTAGGCAGTCTATTTCCTTTACCCTCAAGCCCTACTTTGGATAAAACCTCTTTTGCTTTTTTTTTCTGTTGAGCCCCACTCATAGCGGTTATTGATAGCGGCAGGCACAGGTTTTCCTCAGCAGTAAGGTAGGGGATTAACTGAAAACTTTGGAATACGAAACCAAGGTATTCAAACCTGAAGTCAGAGCGCTTCTCAGCAGAAAGATCATATACTGCGATACCGTCTATGAACACGTCTCCCCCCGTTGGAGTGTTGAGGGCACCTAATATGCTAAGTAACGTGCTTTTCCCACAGCCGGAGGGTCCCATGAACGCTGTGAAACTACCCTCACCTATGTTAAGTGACACGTCATCCAGTGCTTGGACGAAGTCATCACCCTCAACATACACCTTAGATATCCCTTCTGCTTTGATTAACTCCATCTTCTAGAAATACCTGGCTCCTTCCTCTATGTCGGGCTTCTCTATCACCAATGCGTCTTCCTCAACACGTCTTTTAAGCGGTGCCGGGTTGCAGCCTCCCCTAACCTCGTTTATCCTGGTTGAAATGAATTTCTTGCCGCAGTTGTTGCACACCATATAATCTCCGTCCTGGCTGTATCCTTTACCCTCTTTATAGCACACGTCGCATGCGTCGAAGGCTGCCCGGTAAACCCCGTCAGATGATTTCAAAACAAAAAAACGGATGTTTTTCCCGCTTTTTGAGGGGTATTCATAGAACTGCGCAACCCCGTCGTCTACCTCAACTAAGGGTATTGATATGAAGTCCACCCCAGTTTCTTCGTTGGGTGCATCAACCTCATAGGGTAGGGTCTTTGAGGTTTCGGGGTTTGTGTTTGCTAAGGCGTAAACTAGAATAAAACCTAAAGCTAACACTCCAATCACATAAGCTGGCTTTATAGCTTGTTTGTTTTCCTGGTTTTTTTTGAATTTGTTTTTCCTCTCTTTTCTATCTGACATCATAGTTCACCTCACTTAACTGCATCCACAGGATCCTCCTGAGGCAGCAGCGCAGGAGGGTCTGCCGCACGCGCCATTACAGCTTCCCAGCGGATCTTGGGATTTCGCGGAAACCTCCTGTATCCCCTCGTCAACCACCTCCTCGCTTCCATTAAGCTGTGAATCTATCACTTCAACAAATACTTCAACAGGTTGGGCGCCGACGATCTTTTCTTCTCCCACAAAAAATGTTGGTGTACCCGTCACACCAAGGGACCTACCTAACTCATAGTCAGATGAGACTTTCCCGGCCTTCAAGCCATCGTCGAGGCACAGGTTAAAGCGGTTAACGTCAAGACCCAGCTTCTTTGCATAATCCTTAAGAGCGCTATCCTCCAAATTGTTTTGGTTTTCAAACAACAGGTCGTGGTAATCCCAGAAACGCCCCTGCTCCCTTGCGCATTCGGAGGCTTGAGCTGATTTAACCGCGTTTTCATGGAATTTAAGCGGGAAATGTCTGAATTCCACTTCAACCCTACGACCGTATTCCTCCCGTATACCCTTGATCACCGGCACTGCCCTTGAACAATAGGGGCACTGGAAATCCGAGAATACTGTTACCTTCACCCCTGAATCCCCCGAAGGTTTAGGGGCGTTCACAGCGTTAATCTTTCCGTATTGCGGCTGCTCAACGTCATTTATCTTACCGTATACAAACAACGCTAATGCGACAGTTAAAAATACTCCCGCCGCAAAAAGCAATTTCTCTTTTGAAGTGTTTTTCACATCCATCCTGTTGCAAGCAATGGATGAAACAATATAAGAGAGGTTAGGTGAAACTAGTTTCAAACCCTACTTCAATACCACTATGTTCACAAGACCCCGTCGTCTGCGTTCCACAAGCCTTCGGGATTCAAGCTTGTCAAGCACTCTGGTGACTTTGACCTTGGATAATCCTGTTTTCTCACTTATCTCTGTTTGAAACAAGGTGCCGCCCGCATCCGCTATCAGTTTATAGACTGTTTCCTCCTCCCCCCCAAGTTTCTCCAGTCTTTCCATCCACCTTTTTTTATTGTCGGTTTCCCCCATCGAATCTCCCTTAACTGTTAAATATATCCCTGAAAACAACAGCAGGCAGACTCCAAGAAGACCCAGATAAAAGGTTGGTGGAACCTCGAAATACACCATCCCGCACGTGTCGCCGCAGGTGCAGGATTCCCGGCTCATTGAGCTTAGCGTGTCGATGAACCAGATTAAAAGAAGTATCATCAGAAACGAGGCGAATATTATGGCTGCCCCGATTTTCCGCGCGCTAATGTGCATAACATACTACTTACCTTCTCATATATTTACTGAAGTAGGTTTCCTTTTGGAAAGCAGTATCCATAAAATGTTTTACGACTACTATTATCACTATGGTAGTTGATCCAGTTTGCGGCATGCACGTTGAGGAGGGTGAAGACGCAATAAAAATCACTCACAAGGGAGAGAAACACTACTTTTGCAGCAAACACTGCCTGCATAAATATCTGGAACAAAAAAACATTAAAGCCGACGTGAAACTATGCGAATCCTGTGTCGGCGTTCCCTGGTATAAACAGAAGATCACGTTAGCATCCGCATTCACTGTATTGATTCTATTAGTTTCATTTTACGTGCCGGCATTGAATCCACTCTACGAAAAAATAATCCAATATTTTGAAATCATATGGTGGGCTGTGCTGCTCGGCCTGTTTATAGGGGGTTTGATAGACTACTTCGTGCCCCGGGAATACATATCCCACGTACTGTCTAAACCGGAGAAGAAGACAGTGTTTAAAGCGATTTTTTTGGGTTTCCTAATGAGCGCTTGCAGCCACGGCATACTGGCTATATCCATCCAATTATACAAGAAGGGGGCGTCCATCCCCGCAGTCATCGCTTTTCTCATGGCATCCCCCTGGGCTAACATGACGTATACCCTATTGTTGTTCAGCCTCTTCGGATACAAAGCCCTCCTCATCATATTCTCCGCGATAGTGATAGCGTTGGTCACCGGCTTAACATACCAAATACTTGATACCAAAAAACTCATTGAAGATAACCCCCAC
>WJJK01000405.1 GCA_014729705.1 Candidatus Altarchaeales archaeon
ACACCTTCAGGCGAAAAATTCCAGAAACCAAATGAAAAAGGGGAAGGCCGCTGCGAAAACAAATGCGGCAACGGAGTCTGCGACGAAATAGTATGCATGGCCCAAGGATGCCCCTGCCCCGAAAACCCGCAAAACTGCCCGCAAGACTGCATAAGATAACTTATTTTTTTTGAATAAAAAAATCTTCTAAAAGCCTAACACTTGTTTGTTTGGTTAGCGGGGAGAGGGATTTGAACCCCCGTTCTTCGGTCTGCAACCGAACGCCTGACCGGGCTTGGCCACCCCCGCTTTCTTAACTTTGTTTTTTTTAGTGCCTGGGCGCCCAGACTGAACACCAGTAGGGTGTGAAGTTGAGGGCCACTCCCTGCAACTGGAGATATATGGGGTATGCTGGTTTTTGTGGGGTTTTCTTAGTTTAGGTGTTTTCTGGTTAAAATATGGTTTTTTTGGGGTGTTTTTTTATGTGTGTCTTCCCATATATTGAGGCTATTCTTTATTAAAGTATTTTATTAAAGTATAGAGGTGGTTTTTTCACGATGGCTAAAGACAAGGATTCTGAGGATTTACCTAAAGAGGATTTAGAGGCTGAAGTCGAGGATTTGAGCGGTGAAGACGCGCAGGAGGATGTGGAGTCTCTGGAGGAGGGTGCAGAGGATATGGAGATCCGGGAGGGTTATGCGTTTCCGATGGCACCTATCGTCCGTCTTATGAAGGCGGAGATGGATAAGGATAAGATGATCCGCCGACGCGTTAAGGAGGGTATGAATACTTGGCTTGAGGGTTTATGCCGCAAAGTCGCGGTTAAGATGAACGAGTCCGAGTATACTATGGTGGAGTTAGACGATTTTAAGACTGCGATAGAGCCTTATGAGATGATTGATGAGGTGGAGCAGGAGCGTCAAAGGATCATAGCAACCCTTGAGAAGATCAAGCAGGATTGTGACAGCCTAATCCTGGATGTTGAACGTAAATTCATGACACCCTAACCCGGTGTCCTTTTTTCCCTATTTTTTTATCTGAAGTATTCTTCAAGGATTAAGGCTATCGCTTCAAGTTGTTTTTCGGTGAGGTAGGAGCAGTCTTCGGGTTGGTTTTCGGTTGTAATCAGTTTCCTTGAGAATTCTACGCAGTATTTATTTCCGCAGGGGCTGTCTTTTACGTCTTTAGCTCCGCAATCCCTTTTAGGGAGGTTATTGTAGAGGTCAAGGAGAATCTTTTTTTTGTCAACCATCGTTTTTATCCTCTAAGTTATTTTATCTAGTTTCGTGAAAAACTCTTCGACTTGGTCTTGGTTTAAGGTGAGGGGAGGTAGTAGTCGGACGGCTTTATCGGCGTTTATTGTTAATATTTTCTGGGTTAAAAGTTTTTCGACTGTTTGTCTGCCTTCAGCTTCAAAGGCCGTCATCAAGCCCAGGCCTCGGCAGTTTAGGCCCCGCTGAATCAGTCCTTCACGCAAGAGGGTTCCCATCTTTTTTGCGTTATCCAAGAGGTTTTGGTTTTCAATCACTTCGATCACGGCTTCTGCCGTGGCACACGCCAGGGGGTTTCCTCCAAAGGTGCCGCCGTGTTGACCGGGCAAAAAGTCCACCTCACCTGAGGTAATCAATGCGCCTACTGGGAAGCCCCCTCCCAAGCCTTTGGCTGTGCAGATTATGTCGGGATTGATTTTATCATGTTGGAATCCGAACCACTCGCCGGTGCGCCCGAACCCGGTTTGCACCTCATCTAGGACTAGTAAAACACCTTTTTCGCGGGTCAGTTCCCGGGCTTCCTTCAAGTAGTCGGTGGGTGGTAGGACTACCCCCGCCTCCCCAAGTATGGGCTCCACAATAAAGGCTGCGGATTCTTCGGTTAAAGCCTCATCCAAGGCATTCAGGTCCCCGTAGTCTATGAATTCGAAGCCAGGTATGAGGGGTTCAAAGGGTTCCCTGTATCTCGGGTTCCATGTGGCGGATAACGCCCCTAGCGTGCGCCCGTGGAAGCTTTTTTTGCAGGAAACTATTTTTCCGCCATTCTTTTTAGCCCGCACTAATTTGATTGCGGCTTCAACCGCTTCGGTTCCACTGTTTGTGAAAAAAACCTTATCCAAGCCGGACAGGGAAGTGATTTTCTCGGCTAACCTCAGTTGGGGTTCAGTGTACACCCAGTTGCTTGTGTGAACCAGCTTCTGCGCTTGATCACAGATAGCCTTTGTAACGTGGGGGTGGCAGTGTCCTACGCTGCATACTGCGATGCCTGCATACATGTCAAGGTATTTCTCTCCGAAGCAGTCGTATAGGTAGCAACCCTGACCCCTGACGACGTCCACATTCAGTCGGTTGAATAGGTTGCTGTAATGCTTGTCTTCAGCTTTAATCGCTTCAATTAAATCCATGGATAAAATATTCATTAGGTTTTACGTCTTTTTATTTAATCAAGGCTTAATCTATGTTCATGTGGATTCACAGTTGGGTTAGAGACATCCTGGATGTGGGTGTAACAGTCACGGCGACTTTGGTGTTCCTCAGACTCCTTTTAGGGGCGCACATGCTTGTGCCGCTTGTAGTGGTTACTTCCGGGAGTATGGTGCATGATTCGGGGGATGCTTCGTGGATGAATTGGATGGTTTCGGAGGGGATACTAAAAAAGGAAATCCAGGGTTTCCCGCTTACCTCAGGCTTCAACCCCGGGGACATGATCATCGTAATCTATCCTAAAGCGTCTTTGGGTGACGTCGTCATATATGAAAGGGATAAGACCCCCACACCCAACATGGGTCCCCGAGACCCGATCATACATCGGGTGGTGGGGGTAGTTCACGTAGTGGAGGGGCAAGTGCGGGAGGTTGAAGGCAGCCTAGACTGCTACCACAAAGATAATATGAGCATATTCATTGAGCACATAAGCTATTGCCGGGAGAACATGAAAAGATGCATTTACCCTAAAGTTCCTCAGCAGGATACATATGAGCTCTATATAACTAAGGG
>WJJK01000008.1 GCA_014729705.1 Candidatus Altarchaeales archaeon
CTGCTATGCTCCACCTAGGTTCATATACCGCCTCCTCCAAGTCAAAGGGTTTTATTTGGCTATAGACTTCCGCCCTATAGGATACGCACTCCTCAAAGGGGTCTATATCCACCATATTCCTTGTTTTCTTCGCGAATTTGCTTGGTACGTGGGTGTCGGCGTGTACGTGGGCTGGGATCACCATATCCCCCCCAAGCAGGTGTATGACGCGGCCGAGGGTGTGGTAGGCCAGCGGGTAATCTCTTTTTTTGGATGAGGGGCAAACCGAGGTGAAGCGGTAGTGGGATGCTAGCCTCCATAAAGTGACTCCCCAGACCATAGCGTTTTTAGGAACCTTCAGAAAGCTTTTACCGTCCTTTAACACTGCGTATCCATGGGTTAGGGTTGGAAGGCCGTGTTGAAATAACTCCCTGTCCGAGCTCCATGCGACCGGCGTCTCCCAGTGGTTTATGGGGCGGTCTTCGTCGCTTGAACCCCATATAAGGTATTCCACGTTTTCAGCTAGGTTGTGTATCTCCTCAAGTTTGGCGTCGCTTAGGCTTTCCAGCCCCTGCGAATCCACTTGTTTTCTTATTGATTCAGAGAATAATTTAAGGGCGTGTTTGGCTTGGTGTTGGTGGTAGGCTTCGTGGGTGTTTTTATCGGATTTAAGTACCCCCACACCACCTAAAACCTTAAGGTCTCGGTTTAATTGTCTTTTTTTTCTATCTTTTGCCATCATATATTTCTAGTAGTTTTTTCACCGTGTTTTCTATGGAGTGTTTCCGGGCTTCATTTCTGCAATTTTCAGGGAAATCCTCGCGTTTTAGGCATTGCCTTATTTTCTCCATTAATTGTTTGCGGTCGCCAAGTCGGTAGTGGAACCCGGTTTTCCCGTCTAAAATAGTCTCCTCAAGAGCCAGTTTCTTGGCGCCTACGACGGGGGTCCCGCATGCCATGGCTTCAAGGGCGACTAATCCTTGGGTTTCCGCGGTTGAGGGGAATACGAAGACGTCGAGGGCGCTGTAGAATTCCGCTAATTCCTCGCGTTTAATGAACCCCAAAAATTTCACGTTACCGCGGCCTCTGGCGAGATCCATGTAATATTTTTCGGCGGGCCCGGATCCCGCCAACAAAATGTTTGCATCCAATTCAGCGGATAAATAAATTAATTCCTCAAGGTGTTTCTCGTATCCGAAGCGGCCGCAGAAGCCGATGTTTAGTTTAGGGGGGATTTGGTGTTTGTAGAGAAATTCTTCGGGGTCCCTCCAAGAAAACAATTCTGTGTCTATCCCATTGGACAATACCTTTGGGGTCGGATCCCCTTTTTCAATTAAATGTTTTTTCATCACCTTAGAGGGCACGGTTATGAGGTTAAACCTCCTCATCAAATGTTTCTCCCAGAGGTTATATAATGATATCAACGGTTTTTGGATGATTCTTTTTTTCGTTATGTAACCCATGTAGTCTTCAAAGGGTGTGTGGTAGGTCAAGTACGCTGGGCAATGGTTTCGACGGCTGGTGTTTAAGGCTGATAACGCCATTCCAAATAATCCGTGCACATGCACTACGTCAAGGTCGTCGGTCTTCTTCGGGTCAACGAAGGGTAGTGCGCTTCGATATCCCCTATAGAATCGGAAGTCAACGGATTTAATGGGGTATTCATTGGGTTTGGGTGTGTGACTGCTTTCAGGGTAAAATACCTTTACCTCGTGTTTTTTGGCTAGCTCCTTAGCCCAGGATTCGACTGTGAATGTGACCCCGTTTACCTGGGGGTAGTATGTGTCTGTGAAAAAACCGATTTTCATCAAACAGGTATTATTTATTTAACAGCTTAAATTATTGAGTGGAAAAGATGAGTTTTGACAGCGTATCTGTTGTGGTGCCCGCCTATAATGAGGAGAAATGCTTGGGTAGCACGCTTCAAAGCCTTAGAAACCAGATTCAGCCGATATCGGAGTTGATTGTGGTGGACAATAATTCAGTTGACGCTACGGTTGAGGTGGCGGAAAAATTCGCAGACAAGGTTTTGACCGAAAAGAATCAGGGGGAGGCTTATGCCAGGCAAAGGGGTGTAGAGGAGGCTTCAAGCCGGTTCATAGTATCCTGTGACTCCGATACAATATATCCCTGGGATCACGTGCAAAAAATAGTTGAAACCCTAAATCAGGAGGGGGTGGCGGGAGTGCACGGGTATCTTGATGTGGGTGACAAGGCGTTTAACGCCGTCTATCATTATTTTGTCTTGTTAAACCGGTTGTGGGGTTTCCCGCAGGTGGGGGCAAGCAACATGGCGTTTAAGAAGAAATATTTTCAGGGCTTCAAAATCAGGTACCCCCATTCCTTCGACATCCTGCTCTCAAAGCACCTGATGAAACAGGGGGAATTAATTTATCGACCCGACCTCAAAGTCAGGGTGTCCAACAGGAGGCTGGAGGAAAACATATTCCAAGCAGTCAAGGATCATAGTAAAAACTATTTTGGATTGCTTTTATTAGGCAAACCAATGATGACTATGACGGACATACGGTGAGGGACCTGCTGCGGGATTCAGAAAACACCTTATGTTTTGCTGTGCAGGGCTTCTTATGAGTCTCCGTGCTTTGGAGGCCTCTGTTCATAAGCATAAATTGGGTTTTAGGGGAATTTGGGTCCGTCGCGATTTGAACGCGAGTTCCCAGCTCCCAAAGCTGGAAGGATGTCCAAGCTACCCCACGGACCCTTATTGTTCTGCCTTTTCTATAGTGCATCCGTTAGGATGCGCTGTTAGTCGTCGGCTAACTCCGACCCACAGCTACCCCACGGACCCTTATTGTTCTGCCTTTTCTATAGTGCATCCGTTAGGATGCGCTGTTAGTCGTCGGCTAACTC
>WJJK01000035.1 GCA_014729705.1 Candidatus Altarchaeales archaeon
AAGCAAGGTTAAGCAGGAAAACCTGGCTCAACTTGCCTGCGAGCTTAAGAGGGCGGGGGAAAAACTAGGAACCCGTTTGGTGTTGGTTCACGGTGCAGGGCCCTTCGGCCACGTATTAGCCGAAGAATATGATTTGAAATCCAAGTTAAGTGGTCCCCGGCAGATTAAGGGGTTCGCCAGGACCCATCGGTCGATGCAGGATCTTAATCTTTTGGTGCTGGATTCCCTGCTTGACGCAGGCATTAATTGTGCGCCCATTCAACCCTCCTGTATGGGGGTTCTAGATGATGGGAGAATATCCCGCTTCAATTTCAGGGTATGCGGGGATCTTCTTGATGCAGGTTTAACGCCCGTGGGTTTTGGAGACGTTTTAGTGGACTTAAAGAAGGGGATAAACATTTTGTCCGGGGATCAGTTGGCTTGTTTTCTAGCTGGCAAGTTGGGTGCTAAACGCTGCGTTTTCGTAACAGACTACAATGGATTGTATGAGGGTGAACCCGGCAAGTCGGAGAAACTGGATGTTGTGGGTAGGGGCGACCTTGACAGGCTTTCCCTGGATATGACTCATTCTACGGACGTTACGGGGGGGATTGCAGGGAAGGTCAGGGAAGTCATGGATTTAGCGTCAGCAGGCGTGTCCTGTGAGATTATTTCAGCCGAGGAAAACAACCTGTTCAAAGCCTTATCAGGGGAGAAGGTTGTCGGCACCCGGATTGTCGGTTGAACTTCGTTTTATAAGTTAACACAGGCATAGTTAATTGAAATGGATGATGTTGCCGCAGGGGAAGTGGTTGAATATCTCACTGCCCATAACCTTGGCACTATTGCGGTAACCGACGGTCTTAACCCCGGCGCCCACTCAGTATACTACGTAAACAAGGGTTTGAGGATTTACTTTGAATCAAACCCTCAATCACAGAAAATCCATATATTGGGTTCTAACCCCAGGGTTTCGATGACTGTGGATGAGGATTACGGTGATTGGCGTAAAATCAAGGGGGTTCAGCTATTCGGGAAAGCCACTGTAGCCGATCAACGGCGAGCCCCCAAGCTTCATGGGATTTTCGAATCCAAGTTCCCGCACCTGCATGATTTAGGGGGGTTGCCTGACCACCATGTTTTCGTTGAAGTGATACCTGAAAAGATTTATTTCATGGATTTCTCTAAGGGATTCGGCCACAAGGAGGTCTATTACCCCGACAACCTTAAGTCATTGATAAAGTGGTAGCTTTCCTTTTTCATACTTCGTGTTTAAATAGGTAAAAGCACATTATTTTGTATTTTCTGAATTTATTGAAAATGAGTGACGCAACGGTTGAAGCGGAAAAAAAAGTGAGGGATAAATACTCTAAGATCCTCGTAAACTACGGCCTCAAACCCACCTTAACCCAAATATACTTAACCGTCTTTTTCTCAACTAAACCCATAACCCTAAAAGAGATCGCAGACCAAACAGGCTACAGCTTATCCAACGTCTCAACCCACCTCAAACTCCTTGAAAGACTCACAGACATAGAAAGACACACTAAACCCGGCAGCAAAACCAATTACTTCACATGCAACCACAACATAAAAGACGGGATTAGAAGAAAGATTAGTCAACAAAAAAAAGACATAAAAAACATCAACGAAACCATCAAGGAAGCCATCAACCTCCTTGAAGGCGATGACACAAACAAGGCAAACGTGTATCGGAATAAGTTGACTCGACTCTCAAAGGAATACGATGAAGTTCACGTGATTCTGGATCAAGTATTAGATTACCTCGAGGATGAGTGAAGATAACAAATGCGACGGGAAACCCCTAATAGTATTGGAGGATGTTTGGAAGATCTATAAAATGGGGGAAGTCGAGGTCCCAGCAGTCCAAGGCCTATCCTTTAAAGTCATGCCCTGTGAATTCATCTCAATAATGGGGCCGTCAGGATCGGGGAAAAGCACCTGCATGAACATGGTAGGCTGCCTGGACATCCCAACTAAAGGGAGAATCCAGCTTGAAGGCAGAGACATAAGCAGCATGAACGAAAGTGATTTAGCCCAAATCAGGGGGAAAGTCATAGGATTCGTATTCCAGCAATTCAATCTAATGCCGAATTTAACCGCCCTTGAAAACGTGAAGCTGCCGATGATCTTCCAGGACATAGACCCCATGGATCGCGATGAGAGGGCGTATGACCTCCTTAAACAGGTTGGATTGGCTAAAAGAGTGGATCATAAGCCTAAGGAGATGAGCGGGGGGGAGCAGCAGCGTGTGGCGATTGCACGGTCCCTTGCAAACGATCCGGACGTAATCCTCGCAGACGAGCCCACCGGAAACCTTGACACTAAAACCGGTGAAGAAATCATGGGACTGTTAAGTGAACTGCACACGCAGGGTAAAACAATTGTTATGGTAACACACGACACGAAACTTGAAAGCTATGTTGAGAGGGTAATCAGATTGCGTGACGGAAAAATAATGGAAAACGGAGAGTAAAAAAAAATGGACCAAAAAAAGATTCTGGGTTTAATGGTTTTTTTGTTGTTGTCGGGCTGGGTTCTGGCGGAACCGCGGATTGATTCAGTCAGCATACAACCAGATTACGTGGAAGCAGGATACGATA
Organism: Candidatus Altarchaeales archaeon; assembly: GCA_014729705.1. Taxonomy (GTDB): domain Archaea; phylum Altiarchaeota; class Altiarchaeia; order IMC4; family SCGC-AAA252-I15; genus WJJK01. The sequence continues at coordinate 2,604 of WJJK01000035.1, forward strand.
TCGACGTTAAGGTGAAGGTCAGCGAGGGTTTGGTTAAACGAAACCTTTATTCGGCGCAGAGGCAAAACGGCAGTAAAATCCCTCAACAGGATACCGAATCCTACTACGTGGGCACTTTATCTCCCGCAAACCGCTACACCAACCAGCAGGCCATAATAACCGAGCCTGAAAGGGATATTGGACACCTGTTTTCAGGGGAGTCGTGGACTGTTCCATTC
>WJJK01000036.1 GCA_014729705.1 Candidatus Altarchaeales archaeon
GGAGATGGTCAAGGCTGTCCCTGAAGTTAAGAGCCTCAAGCGTATCCTCGTCCTGTTCAACATCGAGTTCTTGGAGTACCTCATCAACGGTGCTGGTGTGAAACCCTCGAAGATCGAGTTCGGGTACGACAGTGAGCTTGAGGGGAAGTTCGCGCAGGACTTCTACAAGGTGAAAACTTTTCCGGTGGGCAGCGACATCGATCAGATGAAGTTGGCCTTGGACGGGAAGGGCGGTCGGTACGATGTGGTGTTCAGCAACCCGCCGTATCAAGTGCAGAGTGTCACACAAAAAGGTATGAAGGGTAATGGTTCAACACACGCTTCTGCCATCTACCATGAAATAGTCATGTATGCTATTGATGTACTTCAGCCGCAGTACGTATGTATGATTACCCCCTCCAGATGGATGGCAGGAGGGAGGGGTCTCGATGACTACCGTAAAAGGATGCTTGCCGACAAACATATCCGCATGATACAGGATTTTCCCACAGCAAAGGGACCTGAATCTGTGTTCGATGGAGCTAACCTTCCCGGCGGTGTGTCCTACTTCTTGTGGGATCGAGATTATTCGAACGGCTGTGAGTTCAACGGCATTCAGCGGGACATCGGCGAATTTGATGTGCTGGTACGGGATAACGTGGCTCATCAGATCCTTAAGAAAGTTCTGGCGAAGCACGAGGGCGCATTCTGCGACACGCGAGTTCTCCCTACCATTCCATTCGGACTTACGACGAACTTCAGCAAGTGGGTAGACAAAACGGAACCTTGTTCCACTCCGTGTTACGCACGTAGGCGTTCAGTATACTTCGTAAAGGAGGAAGATTTTACTGACTACCACGGTGTTCGGAGTCTGTGGAAAATCTACGGAGCGAGAGGTACTGGACACAATGGCGAAATCTTCTCCAAAGAACGAGACAATATAGGGTATCGGAATGTGTTCTTGGGAGAAAAAGGGAGCATCTGTACGCAAACCTATCTTGTCTTGGCATCTTTTCGTAAGAAGGAAGATGCGATAGGGTACCTCCGCTACACACAAACGAAATTCTTTCAGTTCCTGATGAGCCTTAGAACCATCTCTCAGATGGTCAGTAGTGACAAGTTCGCGTGGGTGCCGGACCTCGGGGACTACTCGAAGGCGTGGACCGACGAGGAACTCTACGAGCACTTCGGACTGACGAAGCAGGAACGCGACCACATCGAGAAGACGATCAAGAGTCTGGACTGAGAGAGATATATGAACGTCATTAGTATAGTGTGTGCCGTTATCGGGTGTCTTCTTTTCATCGGTGTGTGCCTTTGGAGTCTAGAACTACAGGACATGTACTGTTACTGTAAGCACTGTAAGATCACACGTCCTTATGGCGGAGAAATTACGGGTGTTCGACAAGGCATTCCGGTTCGAGAGCCTGTTGATGTCAGATGTCCTACTTGTTTACAGACCATGACAGCAATGAAGCGTAACAAGATTCTTCTTTGGGGTATGGTACCTTTTCAGTTAATCGGGAAGGGTATGCATTTCTTCAAGGAAGCTCTTATAGACATCGCCAAGAAGTTGGGAGGTCAATCTTGAGTCTACTCCAACAGGTACAGGCTGCACAGCAGCCTGCCACCCCTAAGAGTCTCTTGGAGCGTGTGCAGGAGGCTTACAAGGGCGCATGTATCAGCACGGTCGCCTTCGATAAATTCGCGAAGAACCACCGCGCCCACCAGAACACAGCAATCGATGCCATCCTCAGCCACGACAACGGACAGGTCTCTATTCCTACAGGTACTGGAAAGACCCGCATCCAGATACACACGCACGTCTATGACATGCTACGTAAGTCGGAGAACAACGAGATAGGCGTCTACGTCATCGGAGCCCACCGACTCCTCCTGTGCAAGCAACTCATGGACGAACTCCAGGACCTGTGCTTCTCCAATGGGGTACGTACAAACGTGCTGTACGTGGGGTCTGCTCGACACGATGACAAAGTGGTGTACGATGAGTACTTCAATGAAGGTGTCAACACAAACACCTTCGAGATGGTCTACACCACGCAACGAAACGAAGTCGAGGAGTTCTGGAAGAAGACACAGGCACAGGGACGACATCTCATCGTCGTATCCACATACCACTCCTTCAACGGACTCTCCGCCATAGAGTCTATCGACATCTGCACCTACGACGAAGCCCACACCACCATCTCCGAGGACTTCACCAACAACATCCTCGCAGTCATGCCCCACATCAAGCGCAACTACTTCTTCACCGCTACCCGCAAGGTCAACGGTGAGGACGGCGGCATGAACAACACCGAGATGTATGGTGAGGTCATCTGTGACATCTCTCCTCGGGAGATGATTAAGGCCGGGGAGATCACGATGCCCCGCATCCATGTCCTGCACCTAGATGATACACGTGTGCCGAAGGGCATGGTCGTCTCCGATAAGAATGAAAGGATGTTGGTCAAGACTGTCATCGAGGGGTTCACGGAGCACAAGGAACGAGTGAAGGCTGACTCCGCTGATCCAAACACAGTCGGGGCAAAGCTTCTTGTCTCCTGTAAGGGAAGCGATGAGCTTGCTACCGTACAGAACAGCCCTTACTTCCAGGAGTGGTGCAGTCAGAACAACGTGCATGTTTTCTCGTACTCCACCCGCTTCGGTAGCTGGAATAACTTCAAGGAAGACGTGAACCGCAACAGAGTGTACGACAGCATGTGTGCACTCAAAGATGAGGATGATGCTATCCTCCTGCACATAGACATCCTGGCAGAAGGTATCGACCTCCCGAGCCTCACAGGTGTCATGCTCCTGCGACACCTCAATGTATCCAAGCTGCTCCAGACCCTCGGACGCGCCCTGCGTCTGATGAAGACGGACAGGAAGAGGCTTTACGAGGGTACTATCAAGCCGGATGAGCGGGACAAGTACGTGAAGCCTTTTGCGTATATGCTCCTCCCCATGCACTTCGAGGGTATGGAGGCATCTGCGGAGGAGATGAAACGTACCATCCAGACCGTCGTGCAAACATACGACAGTCCGGTGGAAGAGTTCCTGCCTCTGGAGGAGTTCGAGGCGCTTAAGAATCAGTACCTCGACCCCGTCACGGATGCCAAGAAGATAGCCAAGAGGCAGAAGGACTATCCGCTCCTTCATGTCATCGAGGACATTATCATGGATGAGTTCCAGGTGGCTCTTCCATCAGACCCACAGGAACGCTACGATAAACTTATGAGTATGATAGGCTCACTCAACGAAGGAGACCTTACTAATGCTTAAGACCGCAGGACATGTGAAGAAACACTATATACCGTGCTGCGTTATCTTTGAGGACTTCAAACAGCGTGGTCGTCGACAAACCACGCTCCAGGATTACATGACCTCCATCGAGGCCATAGTGAGTAAGGGACTCAAACCGATGCCCGGTCTTCCTAATGGTCTCGACCCCATCACCGACATCGACGACGCCAACATCTTTCGGGGAGACATGCTGGAGGTACTGGCTGAGATATTCTTCAAGGCGTTCACCAACAGCCCTCAGGTAGGCCTCACAGACTATGCCCCGGTACCTCTTGAAGAGGACTATGGCGTAGATGGTATAGGGGTCAATGCTACCGGCAAGAAGTGTGCCGTGCAGGTGAAGTACCGCGGCAATCCCGAAGACCTTGTGCTGTATTCAGAAATGGCACGCACGTACACATCCGGAGTCATCCAGATGGGCATACCTCTGGAAGGTCCTGACTGTTTGTATGTGTTCACGACTGCGAACGGGGTGTCTGTATCGTGTCAGGAAGTGTTTAAGAAGATGCTCCGTGTCCTGAACCGTGAGATCATCGGGAATGAGATCAACAACAACGTCTCCTTCTGGGAGATGGCCTACAAAGAGATATCTGATACCCTTATAGGAGGTGCTTAATGAGTGCTATGTCTATCATCCGTGTTCCTATGGCTAAGAGAGAAAAAGCTGAGTGCCTCCTGGAAAAGATGGCAGACCACCCAACACACGTTGACGAGAATGGTCTGGGCGGTACTGTTGACATCTACATCAAAGCGTCTACTAAAGAGGCGAATGAGATAGCGAAGCCATTAGGGTTCTCTGCAGAGGCTGTGGAATGATATGTGAGAGCCCCTTTGTATATCATTAAAAGGGGCTTGAGGTTTTTCTCTACTTTCCTTTACCCAGCGTCATCTCAATCGTATATTACTTGTAGACAATCAAGGAGGCTTCATGTTTTTTGTGCGTAAGTATACAAGCGGTGCCGGTGATTACGATCCTCGACAGAGACGCTGGGCGGAGTTCCACTGCGCCCTGTGTGGCCATGATGAAGATTATGACATCACCAGGACCGAGCTTACTTTCCAGTACGACAGGGAGCGCCGATGCCCCGCCTGTGGACAGTTGAATGCTGATGACCGTGAGAAGAATCTCAAGGCTCAACTGGCAAAGCTGACCAACGATAAGAGCAAGATCGAGGTAGAGATCGAAAAGCTCATGCGCGAGCTCGATGAGATATCCCAAACGTCGTCTCACACAGGGACTCAACAGGAGAATTCCGATGGAATGCAACGCAGTGGCTTGTCCTCTTCATAATCGATGCCCACATGTAGCCGCGAAAACAGCTGAGCAGTGCTCCCGTCTGAATCGCAAGAGTGATATACATTATCTGCCTATCGACGACTGTGATGATGGTGGAGTGTATGAGCTTCATGCTAAATGTGCAGGTGTTGGTATCTTTCATAGCGCAACCTCTACTTTTGAGTATGCTCAGAGTACACTGAGTAATACTTCCACCTTCGAGGAAAAGCACTTCGATGCTGGTGGCGGGGCTAACGCGACAGCACGTCCTGTCCGTAAGCTCACTATGGCCCCTGAGTTTGATAGCGTCCAGCAGAAGTTAGACTTCCTGGAACAGGTAGAGCTGCGCATACGAGAAACGGAGCTTCATGGATGAAGCAACAGAAGAAATATTGGTGCGTGCGTCACAGGGATGGGTGGTGCGCTACACGCAGGAAGACACGACCCCCCTGAATCTTCATTCAGCATACCTACGCTATGTAAGCACTACGTAATGCTACCTCTTGGTATAAAATGGGGAGAGCCTACGTGCCCGGCTTGTATCGCAAAGGAGAGGAACCATGGGGGAAGAAGTCGAAATTCTAAAGCTACTCAAGGATCACAACCACGCAGAGGGAAGGCAACGGAAGCAGCATAATAAAGAAAGCTCTACGGAGATTCTTACAAAGTCCGGTGTCAACTTTACGGCGAGAAATAACGGCACACATCTTATCGTAGAGGAAGGCGGTAAGATTGTAGACTATTGGCCTTCTACGGGACTCTTCATAGACCGTGCTGATAAGAAACGTCGGCGCGGCGTCTTCAGATTGCTCAAGCATGTGGGGAAGAAAATGGGCGGCATCAATGGGAGAGCCTCGTGATCGGTATAGCGCTGTTTCTTACTATCCTTAGCCTTCTATCCTTAGTATGTATCATCTCTCATATCGGATACAGGATCTGGAAGGATAACTTCTCCACCGGACCTCACCTTCGTAAGAACCACGATAGTTGTTAATTCCCGTACACGAAACGTATATTCCTTATAGGAGGATCGATCGATGGAGTTCAATGTACGTGTGTCTGTCCCCGGCGTAGCTAGTACACCCCAAGAAGCCATGGCGTGCGCTAAGGATGTCGCAGAGCACATAGAGAAGATGGCCCGGGGAGGCCTCGGCTCTTACTTCGTTCAGGGTATCAACGACCTCGAGCATGATGGAGATATCCTTTGCTTCATCGATATCGAAGGTGCGGGTCTGTGTGAAGTCCTTGGCGGGCTACGCGTGACACGACCCAAAAATAATTGGAAGAGAAACTTCATCGTCGTCGATGATGGCGGCGCTCTCATGCTCTACAACCTGATGGGCGACACGGCTGTCTGGTACGGCAGTCTATGTGGTACCGAAGCTCAGAGGTATACAACATCTTCTGTACGTAGCTCTTTTAGCTATCGTTACATAAACTATAACAAAAAATCAAAGAAGGAGGCGGCTCGTATCGTCGAGCTTGGACGTAAATACCGGTATCGTCCTGCTAAAGAATGCGAACTATCCGGCTGGAAGTAAACACGAACAACGGACCAGGAGAAAATAATGGCTGCGTCGAAGGACCCTATCGTTGTTGTGACGTGTATCTTCTGTGGGAAGGATGTAGCTGAGTGTAAATGCTACAAGAGCCCACCGGAATCCAAACTACCCGATGATTTTGTACCCATCTAAAAATAAAGAGCCTGGTTAATCCAGGCTCTTTATTTTTAGGGTTGCGAGACTTAGTTTATTTTTGTATATTATAGGAGGAGAAAAAACATGTTCAAGTATCTCATCAAAGCCCAGGAGAAGAAAGCTGCGACTATCCTGAAGCATAAACGCCTTTTTGCGATTATGGACTTGATCAAGGTAGCAGCGGCTCTCATAAGATTCGGGACACAGCTCAATAAGATGGGGATCTTCGAACCGATCAAAGAGATGTGGTACGAAGGAGTCTCTAAAATCGAGAAGCGTGTCCGAGATAGAGACAGCCGTTATAGAAGTTGGGAAACGGATGTCTTCGAGGATGAAACTTCAACAGGAATGGAAGAAGATGACTGATAGTATCTACTATGACCGCCCCAATAAGAATCCTGGGCAGGGTCTTTTTCACTTCATCGCCGCGGTTATAGGGACCTTACTTATCTTGGCGATGCTGCTTGGAGGCTTCGTGGGTTTGTGTGCATACGTTAATGGCTTGGACTACGTGGAGCGCGGTGCAGTTCACCTTAGGGAGGAGGGCTATCGCTTTGATAAGCTCTCTTACGTGGCCAACACTGAGGAGTACTATAGTGACTGGCAAGAAATACACAAGCTCAAAGCAAAGAATCTACGAGGCCCATTGAGGGTGCGTGGGGATGCTTATATCTACATGGCTTTTGATGGGCGTAACTACGAGGAAATAAGATGTAACATAGATATCGTGCAGTTCGAATCGATAAATTGAAAGGCCGGGTATGTTTCGTCCGGCCTTTCTCTTCCTCCTCAGCGCCTTGGCTCCAAATGGGCACTATCGTTAGCGTGAGGATTCTTACTTAGCTTTATAGCCGCTGGCTGTTTTCTGAATAGACTTGGTAGGCACTTCGCCCTTGCAGTTCGAGCACACCAGGATGGTGTTCTTCTTTAACATAGCGGGGTTAAACCTACGCAGCACAGCACAAAAAGGGCACTCTAATTGCTGATCTGTGCCGCGCCCTACTGAATCATAATCGTCGTCGGGATTGACCTTCACCTCTGCCGGGGACACGACTTTGCCCGTTTCATCCTTGGGAGAACCATACCGGTCATACTCAATGTCTTCCGAGGTCCCTGCAGTGTTGTAATCTCTACGCGCCCTAAGTGGTTGACCCATAAACGTTTTCTTCTTGTCAGCCATGATAGACTCCAAATTTTTCAAGTACTCAAACAAAAGTGTTGACAGACACGTTTTATTTTTGTATATTATGTCTGTCTGTAATTAGCGACACGTATCAATAGATAATCACGTACGGATGGAGGAAAAATGGTACATACTACAAGAGCCAGAGCAATCCTTGGGACTCTCATGAAGTTTGTCCCGGGTGCTTTCAGGGGTGAGTGGGCCTTTGCGGATCCCCATGACCTCTCTGGACGTACGAAAGAAGATGAGATGAAGGAGCTTAAGTTTGAGCTCCCCGTTGACCCCGCTGACATCGAGAGGGTTTTGACTCGTTATGGTATCGCCGGTAACGTCAAAGATTATCGGATCGGTACAGCAGTCACTACTTTTGAGATAAAGGTCAAGGCTGGTACTCGGCTAGGCACTCTCGAGAAATATCGAGAGGACCTTGCTCGTGACCTGCAGTGTCCCTCACTGCGTATCATAAAGAGCGTGCGTGACTCATCGCTCATAGGTATCGAGGTCGCAAACGATGAGCGCTTCACGGTCTATTTTAAGGACCTGCTTGAGGACATGCCCCGTAATATGCGCTTGCCTGTCGCTATGGGCGAAGACACTTATGGGGATAACATGTATATTGACTTGACTGAGACCCCTCATATGTTGGTTGCTGGTCAGACGGGTTCTGGTAAGTCGGTGTTCCTGAATACTGTTATAGGCAGCTTGCTTATGACACGCACTCCTGATCAGGTTCGCTTTCTCATTGTTGACCCGAAGCAGGTAGAGTTCGTGGCCTATGAGGGCGTGCCTCATCTTGAGCGTCCGATCGCATCTGATCCAGACGAGGCTATGGAGCTGTTGGACTACGCAGTCGATGAGATGGATCGTAGGTTCGAGCTGCTTCGTAATCGTCGGGTGAAGAAGCTCAAGGATTACAATACTCGGGTTCCTGAGCGTGAGCGTCTCCCGTATATGGTCTTCATCGTGGATGAGTTCTCGGATTTGATGATGTCGGGTACACGTAAAGACAGCAAAGTCGTAGAGAGTAAGGTCGTGCGTATAGCTCAAAAGGCTCGTGCTGTGGGCATCCATATGATCCTTGCTACTCAGAAGCCGCTGGCATCCGTTATGACATCTCTTATCAAGGCTAACATGCCTGCACGAGCGGCTTTCAGTGTCTCATCCAGTGTTGACTCAAGGGTCATCTTGGATGAAAATGGTGCTGAGGCTCTGACAGGGAAGGGTGACATGTTGTATCGTGACCCGAATGCCTGTAGTGATTACGAACGTATCCGACGCGTCCAAGCCCCTTGGCTGTCAGACGCTGACATCGACATCATCGTAGGAGGTTAGTAGGTATGATAAACAGTATCACAGCATCAGTTGTTTTCAGCACACTTGTACAGCGGTCTCAGGATTTCATGTGGCGTAGAGGGTTTATATCACCGATGGTCTGCGCTGCCAAGGAGGGTGCTCCGGTGCCCTTCTTGTTTGAGCATGAGGGCATCATAGTAAAAGAGTCCGACGAGGAGCCCGATAAAAACGGGATCTACCGGTCTGTAGCGATGCTGCACATGCAAGACCCCTCGCAGGAAAGGTACATAGAAGAGGTGACAAGAACCGCGGCGCGTGCGACTGGAGCAGACGTGATAGGTGTAGTCCTTACCTGTTACTATAAACGTTACCGCGGGGATGCTGAGCCCAACTTGGAGTTGGACCCTGAAACGACCACACTCCTCCACGGTTGTTTCTATTTGAGGGGTAACAAAGAGCCGCATGTCGTCTCGATGCCATACATCAACCGAGGAGAAACCAGCACCCCTACATTCGATGAGGAGGGTAAGAAATTCGATGTGAATTTTCTTTCGATGCCGTGGACACAGCCTACAGCAGCTAACCCCCCGAAAATTGAATATCCCTTTGAGGACTAACGAGAGGAGTACTTATGTCATTTGAAAAGATATTTACGCATGGAGTTTTGGTAGACGTCAACATCAGCATTTGGTCCGCACGGACTCAGCTTCAGGCTGAAGACCTTGGTATCCAATCTGAACACGTACCCGAGTCCTTCAGCCTCGGGCACATGAAGCTTATCCCCTCTGAGGTTATGTCGGAGTTGAATCACTTCGACTACATGATACGGGCACTTCTTAAGAAGCATAGCTTCCCATTTGAGTTTGGTGAAGCACGCTTCGTTCCAAAGAAAGTGTTTCCTACCTTCTCTGATGAGTTTGACACTATCAACCAAGAGTTCCAGAAGAAGATTGATGAGTTCGTGGCGAGTTATCCGCGGTACAAGCTGCAGATGCGCCAGGAGTTCACGAAAGCCGCCAATCAGGCATATGAGAGGCTTCTCACACTGTGTGGCTTCGACAAACCTCGGGATGAGTTCGTGAATGAGTTCTTGGAACGTGTGGAGGCCCTGTACCCGTCTGAGGAAAAGATACGCTCCAAATTCAGTGCGGAGTATGTCGTCTTCCAGGTATCGCTTCCTGATTTGTCTCAGGCTACTTATGAGACTGTAGCCGCCGACAACGAAAAGATGGCACTCATGCAGAAGGCCTATGAGAAGGCTCTCTATAAAAGAGTGCAGAGCTTCGTGGACAATGTAGTCAATGAGCAGAGGAGCAACGCGGTCAAAGTGATGTCTCATGTCGCAGAGAACATGAAGAAGGGCAAGAGATTCACCACGGCTACTCTTAACTCTCTGCGCAAGATGGTCACTGAGTATGAACGGATGGATGTGCTTGATGATGCAGACATGCTCAAACGTCTTCGCGACTTGAAGGAGCGTGTGCTGGATCACATCACAGCCAAACAAGTAGCGGAGAGCGCTAAGCTATCCGCCAATCTACGTAAGGAGCTTGAAGCTCTGGTGGTGCTGGCTAATGACAGGGAAGCGATTGCAGCCCTTGCTGAGAATTACCGCCAGCGCATACAACTGTAAGAAGGAGGTTTACTATGTCTTCGAATGCTGAAAGAAATACTCGCTGGGGTATCGCTATCTTTGTCACCGGCCTTGGTTGGTTGGTACACAGTATGCTGCGCCGTATTATGCCTGGTCTGTTTTCCAGCAGGGAAGTTTCTCTTGAGACTCCGCTTTCAGCATTCGAAGCTTCCTCCGCTGTTGATCGCGCTTTCGGGGGAGAGACCTCTACTGAAAGTATCTCTAAGAGGTATGAGCGTATGTGTGTGCTTGACCCTGTAGCGTATAAGAACGATCCGGCTATCCCCGAAGTGCTTACTCAGTATCGTAAGCTCCTTCGCGGTGAGATAGTGGACCGTGAGGGTAGGCATGCTCCGTCTGATAAGATTGAGGGCGTGAGCAACGAAGACTATCGGGTATATCTTGAGGCTCAGCTTAAGGTCTTGGGGCGTGTGGAGTGGATGGAGAATGAGCTTCGCCGCATCGAGGGCATAGTGGACGTGGAAGACCTACGCGTAGAGTATGGCTCAGCCTTGCTCAAGCTGGGTGTCCCTGAGAATATCGTCCCGGCTATGCTTACTGATGAGCGCCTGAACACGTACACCGCTGATGAGTGGCGTGCTGCGGCTATAGCTGTCAAGGCTTACGCCAAGGACCATAAAGAGGCTGCAGTCCAGGAGTTCCTGCTCGAGTATCCTGAGAAGGAGATTACTCTTAACAGCGCTGCCATGGAGATTTATGCAGTAATGTCTGAGTATGATATCCCTACACGTATCATCGATGAGATAGTACGTGGTAGGCTGACACCCGATCAGGGTCGCAGGGTTCTGAGTCTGGTTGAGGAGCGGGGCTATGAGTGGGACGAGGCTTTTGAGTCTGTCCTCCACGAAGACCAATCGGAGTCTGAACTTATTGAGCTTCGTGCTCAGTACAGGAATGCCACACGATGACACCAATCACACTAACAAACAAGTATCGCATTAAGAAATACAAAGAGTTCATATCTAAGTGGCCCGACCCATTGAAAGAATTCCTAAAGCTCAGGTTGATGGATTTTTCCATCAACCTGCAGCTCATGGATTTAGCTTTTTTGAGTCTTATGAAAATAGAGCACCTTGACCTATATAGGATGATAGCTGATCAGTATACGGTTGAGGAGATCTGTTTTCTTGAAAAGATGTGGTACTCAGTCCCCGTGATAGGTAGTGGGTCAGTTTGGCGTAACGGTTTCTCACCGGCACGCTATCATTATGTTTATAGTTCAAATCCAGTGTCTGCGCACGAATATAGGATGCTACTGGATTTTGACCCTTTCACTGAGCGAGATAGGGCACAAAGGGACCGCTACACTATCTGCGGAGGCCCTCCAGATATCCCGTATTCTTTTAGCAGCTTCGTTACGGAGCCTTTAGAAGAAATGCCCCTGAATTTACATAGGGGCACGTGGAGAAGGGTTGTAGCACTTTGGAGACTGGAGATAGGAAAATGATACAGCGGGGAAAACCAAAGTACTCTGCCAAGGACATCATCCTTTTGAAGGAGCACATACGAAAGGAGCTCCTCGGGCGTTATATGTTCGACACTCTTGCTGATCTTGGGATTATACTGGGAGACCGTCCTAAGACACCTATACCTGATGGCGATGAGGTGCTTCGGCGGATCAAATATCAGATACCTCAAACACCTCATAGAGACACCCCAGCACGCATGCTACGACTTATGTACGAGGAGAAGCTGCAACAGATGCCTGAGTACTTAGGGGGCCAAGATCCTCTTGCACAGGTTATAGCATCTTGGAGATTGGAGATCGGGGTATGACCTCTTATCCTGATTATACTGAGGAAGAGTTATACCGATTCGCAGATCTTGTAGCACAGAGTGACATGTCTTTCTTTTATACATTCGAAGAAGAGTATCGCGCGTGTATACTACAAGAAATGAGGGTGTCTATAAACAAGTGGGGAACACAGGGAAACGAATGTGCTCTTTTGAGATTCATGCGAAAACGGTTTCCCGGGCACCGCAGCCTGCGTACAACCCTCAAACCTTTGGAGGAAATGCCTCCCCTGGTAGAGGACAGAGACGATATAGGAAGGCTATCACTCGATGCGTTGATCGCAAGATGGCGTCTTGAAATAGGGAGGTAAAGCATGGGATTCATTCTACTTCTGTTGATATTTGCGGGTATGGCATGGGGCTGCTCAAAGCTCTCGAAGCACCTGGAGCAGAAAGCTCAGGAGCTGAAACTACGTCAGATGCAGGAAGAAGCCGCCAAAGAAAGCCTAGCACAGGCAGTGAAGGGCATACACGACGCTGTGGTGCCTCAGGCTCCTACTGGCGCAGAGCGCCTTTTAGCTGCGAATCAGGAGCTCCTGCGCCGGAACCAGAACCGAAAAGCGGTACAGGATTTGCTGGGTGAGATCGAATCGAATTTTGGGCCTTGACATCATAAAGACGGGCCATTATTTTAATGATACCTAGTCCTACCTACATGAGATACTTCTTCGCGCTAGAAGTTTTTACTCACACAATACTGGAGGTCACGTATGGCCGTACGAATAACTAGAGATTTCTGGACTAATTTCAGGACTCATGAGGAAATGCTCCATACGGCATTCCTCCACTGGCATAAAGTATTCCCAAATCCCGAAGGCGAAGAAGCCGCTTGGAATGAACTCCTCATAAGTTTCCACGATCTCGATGTTTTTAAGAAGTGGGACACAGCCCGTCTTGTCTTCAACAAAAAGGCCCTCGTTAAACTTCAGGAGAGCAAAAGCGCTGCAGAGATCCAAGCTATGGCTGAGAAGAGGATCAACAAAAGAAAAATCAACGTTGAGACGAAATTCAAATACTTCATCTTTCGTTGGGTCCAGCAAGCCCTATCAAACGCGTATCAAAAGCGTATACGAGATCGCTATCGATTCGTCCGGTGGGATCGCGCCGAGCAATGTAATAGCCAGAACTATTTGAGTCTCGTGAGGAATAGTGGTATCACCGCATGGGATCAAGATGAGATCAATGGAGCAAAGAAACACGGCTCTGCTAGATACCACAAGCGCAGGGAAGTCATTGAGCGTAAACAAAAGAGGGCCGCTCATGATGCCCCCACGATCAATGATATACATGAGTACTATGGTGATACGTATACTCATCCTTTGGAAAAGCTTATCGCTCAGGAGACCCGACAGCGGATGCGTGACTGCCTGCCCACCTCTCTCGAGCGTAAAGTCTTTGATTTGAAGCAAGAGGGATATAGCGGGGTCGATATCGCTTTCCTTGTCCCTGATCAAGATGCGAGCACAAAGCGCTGTAAAGTATCGCAACGTAAGAAAAGAGGCAATCAGAACAACACATCGATCACGCCTTCCTACGTCTCTCTTATCTCAAATCGCATAAAAGAACGCTGTGCCAAAGTCGCTGTCCTATAAAATGGGCAGCGACAAATACTAC
>WJJK01000037.1 GCA_014729705.1 Candidatus Altarchaeales archaeon
ATATGGGGGAGGTCGCGTTAACCGCTAAGAGGAGTGGGGGTGCGGGTTTGAAGGCTTTGTCTATTGAGCCGGGTAGGCCTGTTAGGGTTATGTTGTCTCAGAAGACTGATTCGGTGTCTGAGATTTTAAGCAAGTTCGGGAGGATGCAGGTTGAAACTAAATATGATGGCGCCAGAATCCAGGTCCACAAGTGGGAGGGGGGTTTGAAGTTGTTCACCCGCCGCCTGGAGGACGTTACGAAACAGTTCCCGGAGGTGGTTGAGTGGTCTAAGGAAAACGTTAAGGCTTCTTCGACTGTGATTGAGGGGGAGATTGTGGCGTTGGAGGATGGGGGGGGCAGGCGGCCGCGGCCTTTCCAGGATTTGTCTCGCCGCATAAAAAGGAAATACGAAATCGAAAAGGTTAGGCAGGAGATTCCCGTGGAAGTGAACTTCTTCGACTTGATTTATTTGGATGGTGTGATGAAGACTGGGGAGTCGTTTGAGGCGCGCAGGCGTCTTCTTGAGGAATCATTCACCCCCACGGATTCCTTCAGGCTCGCGCACTCTAAGGTGACAGACGATGAGAGGGTGGTGGAGGAGTTCTATCAGGATTCCCTGAGCCTCGGTCATGAGGGCGTGATGCTTAAGGTCTTGGATGCCCCCTATAAACCGGGGTCTAGGGTGGGCTACATGTATAAGGTTAAGCCTGTGCTTGAGAACCTTGACTTGGTTGTGAGCGGCGCAACCTGGGGGGAGGGTCGGCGCGCCTCCTTCCTAGGCAGCTACCTGCTTTCCGTGCGCGATGATGAGAGCGGGGATTTGCTTGAAATCGGGCGTATGGCAACAGGGTTCAGCGATAAACAGCTTAAGCGGATGACCGATAAACTTAAGCCTCTTATCACCGAGACCGAGGGTAATGAGGTTCGGGTTAAGCCGGAGGTGGTGGTTGAGGTCGCCTATGAGGAGATCCAGAAGAGCCCGACCTACAGCTCTGGTTTTGCGCTTAGGTTCCCAAGGCTTGTGCGTTTTAGGGAGGATAAGGGCGTGGATGATGCAGACAGCATAAATAGGGTGAATAAGATAATTGAGTCAAACTAAAAATGGTTAAACAGGTTTTCCCGGGAGTTTATCGGTTCGGCCGGGATTTTGCAACTAAATCCCAGGATTCAAAAAGAGTTTATGGGGAGAGGCTTAAGCGCACGAAGGGCGGTGTCTTCAGGGTCTGGGATCCGCATAGAAGTAAGGTGGCAGCAGCCCTTGTTAAGGGTTTGAATGAGTTCCCGGTTAAAGCTGACTCCAACGTCCTTTATCTGGGGGCTTCCTCCGGCACCACCGCAAGCCATATCGCGGATGTGACGGGGGGATTGGTTTATTGTGTGGAGTTCGCTAAACGCAGTATGCGGGATCTCTATCAGGTTTCCCTGCGTAAAAGGAATATGGTCCCCGTTTTGGCGGACGCCAGGCATCCGTGGGAATACAACCACCTAGTCTCCTGCTGTGACGTCTTGATTCAGGATGTCGCCCAACCCCGGCAGGCGGAGATAGTCTTAGTCAACAGCAACTACTTCGACTTCCGGGAGGCTTTGCTTTCGATTAAGTCAAGAAGCATTGACACTACGCGGACGCCTAAAAAGATTTTCGACGAGGAGGTGGCCAAGCTTGAGAAGATATTCTCGGTTAAACAGAAGCTTCTTCTTAAACCCTTTGAGGAGGATCATATTCTCGTTCACCTGGTGAGAAAGTAAATGTTGGAGGTGGAGGTTAAAGTGCCTTGGAGTGGAGGTGATAAGCCGCTTTTTGATTTAGGGGCTAAATTTAGGGAGGAATATCTGCAGGAGGACGTCTACTTCGCCCACCCCTGCCGGGATTTCCTTGAATCAGGGGAGGCTCTGAGGATCAGGTGCGTGGACGGGGAATTCTTTTTAACATATAAGGGTCCCCGCCTTGACGTTGACACTAAAAGCAGGCAGGAGATTGAGTTTCCCGCCTCAGCGCAGTTGTTTGAGGTTTTGAAGAAGCTGGGGTTCAGGGAGGCGGGTTGTGTGGTTAAAAAACGCAGGACATATAAGTTAGGTGATCTCTTGTTTTGCCTGGATGATGTTGAGGGTTTGGGCTCATACCTTGAGGTTGAATCCAATAAACTGGAGGATAAGCAGGAGATATTTGCTGTGCTGTCTAAAC
>WJJK01000038.1 GCA_014729705.1 Candidatus Altarchaeales archaeon
CCCCTTCGGCGAGCCCACCCTCTGGAACCAGACGCTTTTCCTCTCCCCCGCAGCAAAACTCAACGTATCCGCCTTCATGTACGTTGCTGAATCCAACTGCGACACCAACCCCGGGGGAAGATACTTCTGTCTCGCAGAGCAGGTCACAGTATCCGGGCAGAACTACAACGCAACCAACCTCTCATTCAACTATATGGTGCAGGACACCAACATGGGTATGGACATAGCCTCCAACTGGCAGACCCGATCAACCGAGGCCGAACTCATTTTAACGCCCGACCGAAACTACACCATCGAGTTAATGCAAAACGAGGGTCCTCCAGTAAACTATTTCCTTGAGATGAATGACTCAATGATAGGGGAGAAAACCGATGTACGCATCAACACCACCTTCGACATGCAAAACTTGACTGGTTTCCTGAGAAAAGAAGACGGCAGCCCGCTTCTTGCAAGCTCAACCCGGGATGTCACAATAATGGCTTTCATGAGAAGCCCGGGCAAAGACTACCGGATGCTCCACGAGCAGGGTACGCTGCCTAAAAACATTATGTCTCCTTCAGGCGGCGGTGCAAGCTACCCCGACAGCTACGACAACGACACAGGCGAATTCTTCCTTGGGTCTCCCGGAACCACCACTGGAACCCCGCTTCTTTTGATGGCGTTCGCAAACGACTCAAGCGGGCAGACGTATGTGGGGGTTCAGAACCTGACAGCATACTATGCGGGGCCGCCGCTTGCGATGGCGCAGACCCAGATGAACATAAACATCACAATGCATCCTACGTCAGTCAACCCCGACAGCGCGACAACCACGCGAAGCTTCCAGCTGTGGGATCTGTCGAACCCCGGGTCTAACACGGCGACTGTGACCTCCGCCTACAACACCATAGTAATCTACGCCAACAATGGAACCCACAACAACAGCCTGCAGCAGGCGCACGTGGACCTTGAAATAGGATACAATATTTCAGGCAGGATATTCCGCACATACCTTATGCTTGATGTGGGTCAAACCGATAATGGAACCATAACCTGGGCTTTCCCGGACAACACCTTCTACGCTAAACTGAAGGTCTTCGCCGAGCAATACGCCCCCAAGAAGATGAACCTCAACCTGTCGGCTCCAACCCAATCAGTGGTGCTTAAGAGCTTCGACATGGGGGAGTTCAACGAGAACGGAGAGAAACAGGAGATGGACATGGACACTAAAGGGCTTGGAATCGAGTTCTGGAGGTCGGGAACACAAAACGGCGTCAACTGCGACGCCCTGTATCCAGGCAACACAAGCATCTGCAGGTTGGGTGATCCGATGAGCGGAAGCTTCAACCCCATACAGGCTATTATGGCGGGACTCGTTAACTTCAGGATGTACCTGCCCAATGGTATTGAGCTTAGGATGATGGGCACAGACATGCTCGCCTCAGGACCCCCCGACGCTATGATGGACTCCGAGCCCTCCGAGACTCAGGCTGGAGGAGCCCTACAGCAGGCTTGGAAGTTCGGAAGCCTGGCGCCGGACATATACAACTACGTATACATTGGGATTCCAGTGAACGCAAGTGTCATGAATCTTACGGGATCCATAAACGTCAGCATCCCGTATCTATACGACGACAACGACCGGGTGATCTTCAACCTCTCCCGCGGAGACACCAACGACACAGTGTACGCCCACTACGACTACACCGACTACATCCCAAGGTATCAGCAGTATTTCACGGACGCGGGGGTAGAGTGCAGCACGACAAACCTCTCAAGTCTGTGTTTCCTGAATACTACTGATTCCCCGCCAAGGCTTTGGATGAGGATACCCCACTTCTCAACCATAGACACAAGTGTGGAAGGAGATGCGGTGACCACCACAACCGTCGCCCCCACAACCACCACGCTCGGCGGCGGCGGGGGAGGCAGTTCAGGTTACGTGAGATCCACTGTACTGCCCACCTGCTATGACGGCATAAAGAACCGGGATGAGGAGGATGTGGACTGCGGAGGATACTTCTGCAACGCCTGCATGAGCTGCTCAGACGGCCTGCAAAACCAAGGGGAGGAGGGAGTAGACTGCGGCGGACCCTGTGAAGCTGTCTGCACGACAACCACGACGGTTAAGACCACGACAACAGTCAAGCAGACCACCACCCTAAAGGACACGTCAAAAGACAGCTCAAAACAAAAAACACCCCCAACCACGGTTAAGGCTACAACCACCACCGCTGCGCCTGCGCCCACGACAACGCTAGCACCAGCTGAACCCACCCAAGGACTGCCTATGGTGCCTGTTGCAGTCGGCGCTTTACTAGTTGTGGTGGTCGGCGCTGCGGCTGTCACCACAGGCGGTTTCGGTTTAATCAAAAAACCCTAACCACCCCCCCTCTTTCTTTTTTTCTTTTTTCTTTTTTCTTTTCCTAAAAAACACCCATGAACATCAACTGTGAGTTGGAAGAAAGATATATAAGACTCAGAAAGACGTTATCCAAAAAAAACAAGCCCCTCCTGGTTTCAGGGGAACACAACATAAAATATCTTTGCGGGTTGGAGACAGGCAGGGCAGTGTTAACAGAGGAGGACGCCGTATTGTGGGTGCGCAAGCCCTACGACGAAATATATGGGGGAATCCTCGACTCCAAGGGATATCCCTTCCGAGTTGAAACCTATAAGAGGGGTTGCATAAAAAAATACTTCATGAAACACAAGATAACCGAAGCCTATACAGACGACCTCCTGCTTTCAAGCTGGAGTCAACTTCAAAAAAAAATCGACTGCAAGCTTTTTTTATGTGAATTCATCGAAAGGCAGCGTTCCATTAAATCCCGCTACGAGATAGGCTGCCTTAAGAAGTCCGCCAACCTGGCTAAATCCGCGATGGATTATGCAGCGGAAGTAATATCGGAGGGGGTAAGCGAGTGTATGGCTGCGGCGAAGGTGGAGGCCTTCATCCGAGGGGAAGGCAGCAGTTCTCCGCCTTTCGGGCAGGGAATGCTTCTGGCTTCCGGGAAGTCTTCCGCCAACATACACGCTAAGCCTTCAAAGAATAAAATCCAGGGCATGACGGTGGTTGATTTAGGGGCGGTTTTGGATGACTACCACAGCGACATGACCCGGACCTTTTTTGTCGGGAAACCCTCTGACACCCAGAGAAAACTCCTTGAGGTGATGAGGGACATAGAATTAGGCGCAATAGATCGAATCACGCCGGGGGCAACGGTGGAGGAGGTGACTTCATACGTAGAGCGGCGGTTGAAGAAACACAACCTGTCTTTGAATCACGCGGCAGGACACGGTTTAGGGTTGCAGATCCACGAGCCGCCGTATATAGGCCCAGGATCCGGGGAGGTTTTCAGAAGAGACATGGTTTTCACCATTGAACCCGGAATCTATCTGCCCGGGAAATACGGCATAAGGTTTGAGGACACGGTTTTATTGAAAAACAAGCCCCATATTCTGACTACATGAAAAAATCGAGGAAGAAAAGACGGCACAAGCATATCGCAAAACAAAGATTACAACGACTGTACACCCTAATCCAGGGGTGGGAGAATGCGGGTAAGCGGGAGTTCGCTCAGAATGCGGCAGATCATGCGGGAAGAATATCAAAGAGAACCAACACACCCCTCCCACGGGGTTTGCGTAGGAGAATATGCAGGAAATGCGGCAGCCTCCTAACACCTGGGAGGAATCTGTTGGTCAGATGCGACAAGAAATACCGTAGAGTAGTATACACTTGCAGGGGGTGTGGTCGTAAGGCTTACTATCCCTACGTCAGGAAAACGCCGCCTTAATAATGAACTTCATGTAAATAGTTACCATATAAGCCATGTCGCGGTGCACTAGAAGAAGGAGGGGGCAGGCCAGCATTGAATTGATTGCAAGCCTTGGATTTGTTTTGCTTATTTTTGCTGTTGCAGGTGTTGGTGTACTGCACCGCTCAAGAACCGCAAGCGACCTGAAAACCTACTTGGATGTGGAGGTCGTTGGCAGGACCCTCACCGATAACATTGAAACCATCAACCAGCAGGGGCAGGGTTACTGGAAGCTTTTCAGCATCCCCAATTATCTGAGGGGTGGCTATGATTATAACGTCTCCGTAAAAAGGGGGGTGCTTGAGATTAGGTGGGGGGGTGAGGGTGTGTGGACGCATAGGTTAAGCAGCGTGAACGTCACAATAATAAACATGGATAAGGGTTTAGACAAGCAAAACAAGGTGAAATACACTGAAAACGGGATCCAGATAACAGGTCACCGCCCTAACCTCCGGCCTCTGCCGGGGTCATTCATAGTCAAAGACAATGAGACGCACGCCTGGGTTAACTGTACCGTGGAAAACGACGCCCACGTTGATATGGAGTCTACTGACACCCTAGACATTGTTGTGGCGATGGAATACGACGATGGGACGGGCAATAAGGCGTACAACATTCAAACGGTGGACGGCTTCCGATCCTATGAGAGGCGGTTGATTGTTTTCCCTGAAACCCATCTTATGCAATCCTGGGATCCGGAGGAGGATTATCGTTTCACTGTGTACGTTGACAACGACACGGAAATAAACGAAAGCATTGAGTTCGACAACATAGCAGAGGATGTTAAATCGAAGTAGAAAAAATCGGGCGCAGATTTTCAGCGGGGAATTCTTTTTATCCTACTTCATTTTCCTGGTAGCGATAGCCTTGATTTTTTATCTTTGGGATACCACCCAAAAGGAGATTCTGCGTTCAGAGAAGCAAAAAAAGATTTATGAGTTGGCTGTGGATTTGACGGAGAGGTTGGTTAGGACGAGGGGTTATCCAAGTCAATGGAACTACGATGACGTTCACGCCTTCGGGTTGGCCAATGAGAGCCGAATCCTTGAGGAATGCAAGATATATTGGTTTGTTAAGATGCTTGACTCCGGCTCCGACGACGATTATTGTGTGGCCGGGGCTTCAAGCAATTATGAAGCCTGCAAGTATCTTTTGGGTTTGAAGGGATACGACATGTATATGAACGTAACCAACCTCACAGACCACACCATCACAGTGGAATGCGAAGGCGAGCAGGTTTTAGCCGCAACGGGTAGGAAGCCTGTGGATGAGGATTATCTTGTGTTGATAAACCGCAAGGCTTTGCTTGACGGTGAGATTCTTCAGATACGGACGAATATATGGGATTAAAAATAGATAGTTAACGGACGATGGGGGGTAAGAAGGGTTATATACTGGTAGTTGACGCAGTGCTTGCGCTTATATTCGTATTGATTATCCTGGTTTTCCTGGCAGGCAGATACTACACCCAAAAGGAGACTAGCGTGTCATCCTACCGCAGACTACACCACATAAGTGAGGACGCCCTAGACGTGTTAAACAAGAAGGGGGTGTTAGATGAGGTCTGCTCCCATTGGGCTGAGGGGGATATGGGGAACGCCAGCAACATCTCAAAAACCTATCTTGAGAAACTCATTCCCGAAAACGTGGGCTACCGACTTATTGTTGGGGGGGAGGTGGTAGCCCAGAACCGGACTCGGGTGGTTGAACAAAGCGCCCACACGGAAACCCACAGTCAGCGTTTGCTTGTGGGTTATGGGTTGAACGAGCCCACCAGGGGTTGGGTGGCCAGGGCTTATCTCACATCCAGTAAATCCAAGACCACGGAAGACTACGTCTACTTCGGGGGGTACGTTGGACAGGGAAACATAACGGTTAACACTCCCCAACTGCCTTCTGACGCCCAGATAAACGAGGTGTGTGTGCAGTTGAATGCGGGTTCGGGTTTTCGGATGTATGTGGATGGAAGTGTTGCAGGGGATTACGCTACCGCAGGCGATCCAGGCAATATGAGTTTAAACGTCGATGAGTGCGTGGTGGACCCTTGGAATTACTTTGACGAGGGGCCTAATGAGGTTAAGCTGGTATTCGACAACCAAAACATATCCAGTCAATACATTGGCGGGGGTTTCCTGAAGATCAGATACAACACCAGCCAGATGGACACAAAGCCCAATAAAGCCGTCGGCAGATATGAGTTCCCGGAGGTAGAGGGCATAATAAACCTATACGACGGCTTCTATGTGCCGGGCACCCTCAGGGAGCTTGAAATATTTTTAGACTACCAAAGCAATTTCAGCACCTTCCTAAACGTGGGGGGGGAGCAGTTGTATAACAACACGGACAACACCAGCAGGCAGCAGATTACCCTTGAGGATTCGCATCTTAAGACGAAATTAATATATAATCCGGAACTCAGCCAGAGAACCATTCCCCTGCGGTTCGGCACCCATAATCTATCTGTTAACACAATACTGGATATCTGTTTGGTCAACGACCGTTCAGGCAGCATGAGGCAGAGCGGGTGGACCATGAATCGCTCCAACATCTCACATAAGTACCTAAACATAGCCGTTCCGGAGGATGGGTGGTCCAACACACATAATTTCACTGTGGAGGGGCCCCAGAAACAATGCGACGAAATCGAGTTGGAGGCGGAAGACTTCGACGACAACATACCCCGAAACAGCAGGTCCTGGAACCTTGACACATCCATTGCAGGATACTCCGGCGCAGGATACATGTATGTGACCCCTGACTGCTGCGTGAACCAGAATACGGGGTACGCCTCATCAAGCCCTGAGCTCAGGTACGACATCAACATCCCCGAGGACGGGACCTACTACGTCTGGGTGAGGGGTTATGGTGAAAGCGGTACCGCGGACTCCGTGCACGTGGGTTTGGATGGCGTGGAGATGCCGACGTCGGATAGGATCAATTCATTCGGTTCAAGCTGGGAGTGGCATAGGGACACAATGGACGGGGTGGACGCCACATTCTATGCTGACGCCGGCGCCCACACCCTGAATGTTTGGATGAGGGAGGACGGGTTCAGGTTAGACGCAATAACCCTGTCCAAAGACCCTGCATACACCCCTTCAGGTCCGGGTTGCGGGGATAATTTGAACGGCTCGGTTGCGGTGGCCCTATCCTGGGATAGAGAGCCGGGTTTCGACGGTTCGGAGGGGTCGGAGTTCGTTTTAAACGTGCAGCGGCCGGACGGTACGTGGATCTTCAACTACCCGGGCAGGCCGGACGGCCCCCCCCAAAGTAGCAACGCGGGGGGCACGGTGGATCCAGGGGGAAGCCATGACGTAGGCTACGGTAATGAATACTTCAGCGGCATATGCAGCAACCCCCAGATTATTCACATCACTGAACCTATGAGGGGTGAATATAATTTCTCGGTTTATGGTTGGAATCTCAGACCCCATGGAAGCAACCCTGACCCGCAGCACGTTAACGTTTCAGCGTATGTTGACTGGGGTAATGAATCAAAAGACGATTTAACCCGTAACCCCACAATCATTTCTTTTTCCGCCTCCAAGCAGGCTTCTAAGAGTTTCGTCGACGACTTGGAGGACACAGACCGCTGCGGTTACGTTCACTTCGGCAACGGCGCCACCAGGGAGGTGGCTTTGACGGACGATAAAACGTTGCTTAAAAACAGTATCGACGCTACGGGGATAAACGGCGGCACAGACGTGCAAGACGGGATACAGCAGGCGATTTATGAGTTCACAGATAACGGGCGAGCTGATTCGGTGAAGGTGATGATTATTTTGACTGACGGGCAAAACGACGACGGCCCGGATGTCGCGATACAGAAGGCGCAGGAGGCGAAGGATCAAGGTATTGTGGTGTTCACCATCGGGTTGACGGCTTTCGTGAACAAGCAGATGCTTGAATCCATAGCCACCCGCCCGGAATACTTCTACTACACCCCGGATGGGTCGGGTCTTGAGAGCGTTTATGAAAAGATATCCAAGGCAATAAGCGCGGTGTATAGGAGGCAGTCCATAAACGTGTCCGGGGATTACCCGCAATCCCGTCTTTATCCCGGATCATACATCGAGTACGGCTATGATCCAGTGAACACATCGGTATACGGCGAGATAACGATAACCCAGTCCACCCCCGCCTTCAACGACACATCAACGTGCACAGGGATACTGGCTCTGCCTGAGGGTATGGCCTTAACCCGGGCTCAGGCGGTAAGCTATTCAGCGGCTCATTGGACTGATTGGGTTAAAGTCAACGATGATGACGCCTTCAACCTATGGCATTACTCAAACGACTACACTAAGTTAGGCGACCCCTATATGGTCGAAGTGCCCTACACCTTCTTCGACATGGAAAACAACACAGTATACGTGGCTACGGGGGACAGTCAAATAGAGCGCAGCGGATGTTCTGCGGACAACCGATTAATTTATACTGTGAGGATACCAAGCACAAGCGGGTATGGACAGGTGCACCCCACATATGAGGGGTGTAACTGGAGTGTTGAATTCGAAGACGGCTCCCTTTTGGTTGCGAAGATACCTGCATCTTATGGGGGGGAGGGTGTTTGCAACTATACTTCCCAAAATATTTTTTACAACCAGTCGGACGCGATGTCCGATGCCGTATTCCGGTTATTTGAGAAACTAGACTACAACGACAACCAGAAGGTGGATATCGTCTTCGACCCGGAGATGATGGAGTTTGAATACAGCAGGGCAGGAGGCATCAGATCCCTTTGGGGTCCGGTGGGGGTTAAACTGGTTCTTTGGATGTAGAGTCCGCTTATATTAATATAATAGTAATATTCATTGGCTGTTTGGCTGGCGTGTATTTAGATGAAATCCGGTTACGCTTTTTTCCTGGACGCCCTCGTGGCTTTGGCTTTCGCAATTGTGGTGGTAGTCTCTCTCACCGGCGTGCACCTGAAAAGCAGGGACACGCAAGTCACAGACTACAAGAGACTTCATTACATGAGCGAAGACGCCCTTGACGTTTTAAACAAGAACGGGGTGCTTGAGCAGGTGGGGGAGCGTTGGGCGTCAGGGGATATGGAGGGCGCAGCCAACGTCTCCTACAAATTTCTTGAGAAGATGATCCCGCAGGGAGTCGCCTATGAGCTTAAGGTGGGTGATGAGGTTATCGCTGAAAACGCCTCCCGCGCCGAGAGGGATAGGGCTAAATCGCTTACACACGCAAGCAGGCTTATGGCAGGCTATGGTAAAGACCAGCCTACGAGGGGTTACGCCTCCCGAGCTATTTTGATTAAGATAGACAATAAAACCGATTACCGCTACACATATTTCGGGGGTTTCATCGGTCAGGGTAACATAACCTTCTTCAGCCCCCTGCTGCCTTCTGATGCGGATGTGGAGGGGGTGTGTCTTGAGGCTAACGCGGGGTCCGACTTCAAGTTATACCGGGGTGAAAGCGAGCATCTTAAGGATTTTGACGTGGATACCGTTGTGGGCGACAACATCAGCATGAACGTGGATGACGCCTCAGGAAACAATTGCTTGGACGCCGCAGACCTTTCTTCTTTCGACGGGGGTCAACCCCAAAAGCTTCGGATTGAGTTTGACGACCCGGACGTAATCAACCATTACTTGGGTGGCGGCCTTCTCAGGGTGAGGTATCGCACAAGCGAGATGCTTGATTATCAGCCTTTGATGGAGGAGAAGCATTATTTCCCTGGGGTAGACAGCGTCATAAACATCTATGACGGTCTCTTCCTGCCAGCCAACACAAAAGACGTCAACGTCCATCTTGAGCTTCAAACACCCCAAACTGTTTTCATGAATATCAACGGGAAAACTGTTTTGAACACCACACAGAATTTTCCGGGAGTGGTGCAGGTTATTGACTTGGACAACGAGGATTTATTTGACTCCGGCTTGTTTCTGACTGACTGGGGTAACGGCAAAACAATACCCCTGAGGATCGGGCTTCAAAACATCACGGGCTTTATTTCAGCGCAGAAGCCTGCGGACGTGGTTTTAATCACCGACGTGTCAAACAGCATGAACCAGGAGATTGGAAGCGCGCTTTGGGGGGTCGAAAGGAGTATGGCCGAGATCGAGACCCTGCTTGGCGCAGAGGATACCGGCGAGCTTCAAAAAACTAGGAGGATTGATTTAGCTAAATACTATGACATTGAGTTCGCAAAAATAATTTCGAACCAGAGTTACATGTCTGGGGAGGGCAACCGACTTGCATTGGTTAGTTTCGCAAGGGAGGCTGAGGCGGAAGGTAAAACCCCTTACATGTTTATCAACAACCAGAGTGCCGAGGCTATGACCCCTCACATACTGAATTACACTCCAATTGAGGGTTATGGGACCTGCATCTGCTGCGCATTAAACAAAGCCTATGAACTGATTGAAAACCAGGGCAGAAGCTACGCGGTCAAATACATTGTTTTGATGACTGACGGCCAGGCCAACGAGATGTGCGGCGGATGCGATGTCTTGGATTTGGATCAACCTTGCCAGTGCAGTGAATCCTGTGAAGCAACTACAAGCAAATCAGAGAGCGGGTTATGCGATCAGTGGGATAGTGAAGTGGGTTGTGAGGAAGGCCAGGAGTGTGTGGTTAACCCAGAGGGTTCCTGGGGGGTTTACTGCCGTGAATGCAACACCAGCAGGGGAATCGATTTCGAATCTGTTTGGAGCGCAGAAGACGAGGGAATAGACGGCTGTTATGATCTGGTGGAGGGGGATTTCAACGGCGACGGCAACCTCGACTACCTAAGGATGGGTTATCAAAACGTCCTGGTATTTAAGGGAGACGGGTCAGGGGGCTTCGAACGCGTAGGTAACGTAACCTGCGATAGGGGTTTACGTGAATCAATTGAGGTGGGGGATTTTGATGCCGACGGCAACCTGGATTTCGTGGCAGGGACATCTGATGGTTGTTTGGTTTACCTGGGTGAAGGAGATTTCACATTCACTGAATCGGGGTGGGCGGATCCGGATACATCCAGTGTATACGATATTGTTGTGGGTGATTTCGACGCTGATACCGGGGACGACATCCTCTGGATCAGCTACAACCATGTTTTTTTCTATTCAGCAGATAATTCGGGCGGAGCGTTTAATGGTTTCACAAAGGACTGGGACAAAGATCTAGAGAGAAACTATGCTCTCAGCGCAGGGGATTTCGAAGGCGACGGGGACCTGGATTTCGTGGTTGGCCGTAGCGGCAGGAAAAGCCAGGTGTATGTGGGAGACGGGTCAGGGGATTTCAGCCTGCTTTGGAGCGAGCCCGACAGCAGTCACGCCTATGAGGTTCACACAGCCGACTTTAACGACGACAACCACCTGGATTTCATTCAAAGGACATACCCCGACGCGTTTAGGGTCTACCTATCAGATGGGGCGGGGGATTTCACCGAGAAGGGGGAGTGGGGTGTAAGTGAAGACCGGTCCGCCCTCGGTGTCGGGTTTTTCGATTCAAATGATTATCCTGACATCGTGTCTTTAGACCGGGATTGGCCTATGAGCCTGAAACGGGTTTTCTGGGGTGTGGGAGACGGCACGTTCACCAACTCAACCGCAGATAAAAGCGGTTTCTCCCAAAACCATGTTGCTGCAGGGGATTTCAATGAGGACGGGTTGGATGATTTCGTTGCCTGCGGCTATAGTGTTGACCAGGTTTTCATAAACAACGGCGATAAAACCTTTACTGTTAATCCCGCAGAGGGTGGGTCATCGTATAGCATTTCTGATTTGGAAACAGGTGAGTTCACAGCAGACGGATACGTCGACTTTATCATAGGTAATTTAGGGTCAAACAGACTATACGCAAACGATAAGGCCTCCGGGTTCACATTAGTCTACAATGACTCGGAAAGCGATTATACGCTGGATATTTCAGCGGGAAATATTGACTCAGACAATACGCTTGATTTCTTTGCGGCAAACAGGGGCCGGAATCGAGCTTATTTAGGCGACGGGGCGGGAGAGTTTAGTTTGGCGTGGACTAGCAACGAAAATGAGGCTACGGAGGCCGTGGATTCAGGGGACTTCAACATAGACGGGGACCTGGATTTCGTGGCTGCAAACGATGAAGCCCCCGTAAGAGCCTATGAAGGGTTGGGGGATGGAATGTTTATTTTGGGTTGGAGCAGCCTGGAAAATAAAACAGCGCAGGATGTGGCGGTAGGCTTCATAAACGACGACATAAACGAAGATTTCGTCTTAGCCACCGAGGATGGTGCGGAGATTTATTTCGGGCAGGGGGATGGA
>WJJK01000039.1 GCA_014729705.1 Candidatus Altarchaeales archaeon
ACTGCCCTCCTTGTGCTATAATAGGGCTATAGGAGCGCGCTTACAGGCCCGCGCTCATCGCCACTGACCGCTGTGACCCAAGATCACAGCGGTCAGCCCGTTCGGGTTTGGAACTACCGCGTGTTTAACCACTCACAGAGCGCGACGATCTCCTCCTGGGCCATGGCCTCAAACGCTCCGTCGTTGGTGGCAATGTCTCTGTAGTCATACTGCGAGTAGGACTCTGTATAACACCGCAGCGCGGCGAGAATCGTGGCCAGTTGGCGGTCCCCCAGGACGAGCCGCTGGTCAGGCTCTTCCGGCTCCGCCCAAAGCCAGTTGGCATGTAGCTCCTTCCGCGCCCACAAGCTAAAGTGTCCCGAGACGATGGCCACGACGTTGTTGTAGTTGTCCATGCAGTTGAAGATGAGATTCGGATACGTTTCCGTGCCCTTCTTGTAAAAGAGGATGAGTGGATCACCCTCCACTGTTTGCAGCGCTACTATCGCCGGGCCTTCTCTTCCGCCTGCCACGTGGAACTTTACGCCCATGTGCTCACGCGCTTCCTGTACGCACAGACGCGTCATCTCCTCCACGTTAAGAACCAGGTTGTTATTTGTCATAATGATCCTCCTCATAGCTGAGATATACCTTCCAATCGTCTTTCCCCAACGGTGCCCAGTCACCAGCATCCTGTAGGATCGCATAGTTTACGTGCCACTTCGAGTACGCACGGACCTCTTTGTGGAAGTAGAGACCCCACTCTAAACGGCGCCAGCCCTTCACCTCGCGCACATACGACTCCGCTACGAGGCGCGTGGCTACGATTTCAGTGTCGGTGGGGTTGTACACAAGAATGCGGAATGCCAGCCCGCCGTCCTCGTTCTGCGTCACATCTGCCACTTCGGCATAGGGCGCCTTGCGGTGCGGTCTGATGCTCAACACCGCAACGTGCTGAGCATCCACTTGTGGAACTATGGTGATCAGCCCAAATAGGACGGCAAGGGCGTACCTTATTCTTCGCACGGTCCCTCCTCTTCCTGAAAGACGTCTTGTAGTGCTGCAATGTATCCCTGCCCGTAGAAGAACACGGCATCATCTAGGATGGCCGCCCCACACTCCTCACACCTGTAGTGTCTTAGCTGCTTGTTCCACGTGGCTTCCACGTCGCAATGTCCAACGGACGATAAGGCCCATGATGACGTGACGTCACCAAGGAACTCATCCCTTATCGTCCGCATGCGCCAAAACGACCTCCATCCGTGGGGATGGTGCACACTTACGACGCTGAAAATCGTCCTCGACCTAGTTGTGGGGAGCACCTATACCTCCTCTCTGTCGAATAGGAACGCGCCGAACTCATAGAACACATTGTCCAACGTACGGTCCACGAGATCCAGCTGCCTGTTCTCGTCTGCTATCCGCGTGAACAGGTCAAAAGGCATGTTAATGTGGTACTCGTGCAACAGTACCCGTTGTGCGTCTTCATACACAGCGAAACCGCGCACAAAGTCGGTCGTAAGGATGTTGAGATAGGGTCCTCTTGAGGACATGATGGCCTGCCCGTACAAACGAAAGGTCATCTGCAATGTGCGCAGGTGTATGTGCCAGCGGTAGTGGATGTACTCTGATAGTCGTTCACCAACCGCCTCAGCGAACTCCTCCGCAGACCAGATGTCCTCGCTCATGGCTCGACGTCCGTATGCCAACAGCCGAACATGTCCCCGACGTAGCCCACCCAATGATTCTCTGGGGCGTGATCATTCAAGATCTCAGTCATCTCCCGCTCCATCTCGTAGAGAATCTGCGGTGTGTCAAGGTCTTGGGGATCGAGTTGCTCCATCTCCTCACGGTAGATCTCCGCCTCTTCAGGATCGACGTCCTCCAAGAGGTCGAGCACCCGCCACGGGAGCTTATCTGCTGGCCAGTTCGACGCGTTGATGTACCCCCCTGGCGCCAAGATCGGTTCAGTCATTGTCATCGTGCGCCTCCTTTAGGCGAAAGATCGCTTGACGTGCTCGCTGCTCCAAGAA
>WJJK01000040.1 GCA_014729705.1 Candidatus Altarchaeales archaeon
ATGGTTTTCTTGTCCGCTATGAACTCCTTGTAGGATTGCATGTCGATTCCATAGTAGCAGGGGTGGCGTAGTGGGGGGCAGGATATGCGTACGTGGACTTCTCTGGCTTCCGCCTTCTTAAGTATTCCAACCAACTGCCGCATGGTGGTGCCGCGTACGATTGAATCATCCACTAAAACTATTTTCTTGTCTTTAACCTGGGTTTTAAGGGTGTTTAGTTTCAGTTTAACTTTCTTGTCTCTCTTCTGTTCAGCAGGCAATATGAAGGTACGCCCGATATACCTGTTTTTAATCAAACCCTCGCCGTAGGGTATTTTAGATCCCCTGGCATAACCTATGGCGTGGTTCACTCCAGAATCCGGGACCGCAATCACAAGATCGGCTTCAGCAGGCTGGTCTCTGGCCAGGATCTGCCCTAACCTGAGCCTCACATCATATATCGACACCCCGTCTATGACGGAATCCGGTCTTGAGAAGTAGACGTATTCAAACATGCAGTGCCGGGGTTTAGGCGGGGGACCGTATTCAGAGTGTAACCTGTTTTTACTGTCAATCAAAAGGATTTCAGAGGGCCTTATGTCTCTTACGTATTCATACCCTAAAACATCGAATACACAGCTTTCCGAGGAGACTATGTATCCCTCGCCTGTTGAACCCAGACAAAGGGGCCGTATCCCATGGGGGTCGCGCACAGCAACCAACCTGCCTCCGCCCGCCATCAAAACCAAGCTGTATGAGCCGATAAGGTAGTTCATGGTGTTTTTTAACGCTGAAATTAGGTCTTTGGTCCTCACCTTCTCCCGCGCGATAAGCTGGGATATGACTTCAGTGTCGGAGGTGGAGGTGAAGATATTGCCTTTAGACTCCAGTTGATCCCGCAGTTGACAGGTGTTCACCAGGTTTCCGTTGTGGGATACTGCAAAGGAAACCCGGCTGTGGTTAACCACGAACGGCTGGGTGTTCTCAAGGCAGGAACCCCCTGTGTTGTTGTATAACACGTGGCCCACGCCTATGTCGCCTTCAAGATATACGTCCTTGAAGACCGGGCTCACAAGACCCATATCCCTGTGCACATTAATGCAACCATCGGTTAAGGTTGCAATCCCGGCTGATTCCTGACCCCTATGCTGCAGAGTGTATAAGCCATTGTATAAGTCGGGGAAAACATCGTGGCCGGGAGTCTTAATACCCAGTACACCGCAACTCTCGCGTATTTTTCGGTTCATGGATTTAACTCTAAATAGGGACAAAGATATATTAAAACATGTAGTTTATTAATATTTTCGATGGATGAACAGACGTGGGGGGTATGCATCCCCGGGTTTAAAGCTAATGGGTTGAGGAAAGATAAATTAGGGTTAGGAATAATAGCGGCCGACAGGTTATGTGACTTCGCAGCCTGCTATACGAAAAACCATGTTAAGGCGGCTCCGGTAAAACTTATGATGGCCCATGAAGGCCCCTTGTCGGCGGTAGCCTTAAACAGCGGGAACGCCAACGCCTGCGTGTCAACCGGATACGAGGATGCGGCAAGGCTTAGAAGGGAGGTAGCGCTTCTTTTGGATGTTTCGGAGAAGGAGGTTGCAGTAGCCTCAACGGGCGTCATCGGCAAACCCATGCCTTTGGAGGAATATGTTTCCCTTTCAAAAAAGGTGGTTGAATATCTTAAGCCGGGGGAAGAAGGGTCTCTCGCCTGCGCGCAAGCCATCATGACAACGGACACTAAAGCCAAGCAGCACTCGGTGGAGCATAAAGGCATACAGGTTGGAGGCGTCGCCAAGGGGGCGGGGATGATCGCGCCAGAGATGGCGACCATGCTTTGCGTTCTAACCACAAACGCCGACTTAGTTCAAAAGGATCTGCAGTCATGCCTAAGTAAGGCTGTGGAGAAGTCCTTCAACATGACTTGTGTTGACGGGGACATGAGCACAAACGACTGCACATACCTGCTGTCAAATAGAAAACAATCATGTGAGGTGAGGGACTTCCAGGAGGCGCTTGATAGGGTTTGCGTGAACCTAGCAAGACAGATCGCCTGGGACGGCGAGGGCGCCACGAAACGGCTTACATTCAAGGTAGTGGGTGCAAAGGATGAGAGGCAGGCTAAAGACGCTGTCTCCGCTCTCTGCGCTTCCCCTCTTGTGAAAACAGCCTACCACGGCGCCAACCCCAACTGGGGTAGGATTTTCGCCTCAATCGGATCCCAAGTGGACTTCAACTGGTTGAACGCTAAAATCACCTACGAAGCCGGTTCCCTGAAGTACGCGATATTCAGCAACGGGAAGGCGCAGGAGCCTTCAGGGGCAAGACCCATTCTAACGCAAAACAAGATCACCACAACAATCGACTTGGCTCAGGGGTCGGCTGAGGCTGAAGGATGGGGTTGCGACTTATCCCCAGAGTATATAAGGATTAATGCAGAGTATAACTAGGCCATGTATTACCCCCGTTTTTTGCGATCCAAGGCGCTGGAATACATAATAGCTGCGAACGCGTTCATGTTCATAGTTACCCTTGCATCCTCGAACGCCGTATTAGAGTGGCTTGCTCTGACGCCCAAGGATGTGTTGGCGAAACCCTGGACCCTCTTAACCAACATGTTCATACACGGGGGATTCAGCCACATACTCTTTAACATGATAACCCTTTTTTTCTTCGGCACCTACCTTGCCCGCATAACCTCTGAAGAGGATTTTCTGAAGACCTATTTCGCAGGCGGTTTGGTGGCAAGCCTAGCCTACGTGTTCACGTCATTCGCATTCAACATACCCCCACCCCACATCCCCGCAATAGGCGCAAGTGGGGCGGTTTTCGCGGTTATGGGCGCCCTCATCATGTTAAGACCTAATATGACGGTTTACGTTAACTTCTTCATCCCAATGAAGATGTGGATGCTGGGAGTAATCTACTTATTCTTCTCTATTTTCGCCATTGGATCGGGGATGGGGGGCGTAGCCCACAACGCCCACCTCGGCGGCCTCCTGCTGGGATTGTATGTGGGCAGGAAGTTAAGGGATGAGGCGCCCCCCGAAACAGTCTACTACACACCCTACGGCGGAATCTAGTTTCTTGGGTGTATGGTTTGGGTTTGCCGTGTTTGGGTGTCAACCAAGCTTATGCGGGGATAAAATCGGTCCTGGAATACGTGGGGGTAGGGTGTTGGGGTTCCAGAGCCTTCACAGACTATGAATGAACCGTGGGTTGGGGGATTGCTGGCTAGGTGGGAGATGATTATGTCGTCTGAGTATTTACCCAGATAGGGGTCGTGTTTCAGGGAGTCTGCGGCGCGGGGTGTGACGTAGTAGGTTTTATACACCCGGGAGGCTGATAAAAGATTAAGCGCCTGTTTTCTGGATAACCTATCCTGGTTGTCAAGGTGGGAGAAGAGAAAAACAGCCACCAATAAAACCAGTGATAATGCGGGCAGTATTTTTTTGGTTTGAGGGGGTAGACTTATTTTCCGTTTCTTCTTGACCTCGACCGTGATTGAGGCGGCAAGATAAAGCAGGCCTAACCCAAAGAAAAAGCCGGTTGCGAAACGCAAGGGGTTGCTGCTTTCCCGCAATGCCCAAACACTTTGAGTGAGGCCGTCAACTATGAGGGGCAGGAGAAGAAGTAGATGTAGTTTCCTTTTTCTCAGGGTTTTCGGGAGCGGGAGCTCAATCAAAGCCGCGAAACCCCCCACCACGGATCCCGCGTAGATGCCCACATCCCGCGAGCAAAAAGGCATGGGCACGCCGTCTATGATGAAGCTTCTTTGAGGCAGTTGATGACAGTTCGCCAATATCCAACCATAGTCCATCAATAGATAGCCGAGCCGGTGTAGTGCGGGGTTCTCGGAGTTAACCAGGGAGGGCGTGATTACAACAAAAAAGAGGGTGAGGAAAATAAAAAGGAGGTAAGTTAAAATAAATGCGTGAAGGAAGCTCCAAAGTGATTTAGGAATGGTTTCTCCCACTTTATTCTTTGGATACTTCCTTAAGTTTTGTCACAATATTCGATACTATGTCTCCGTCAACTGGGAAGCCTATCCCGCCTTGGTATCTTCGCTCCCCCTGGGGGGTGTAATATCCTTTTGATATGTTGAGGAATTCGTTGTCGTCTGGCATTACCTTTTTTCTTGAGACTTCAATGAATTTATTGACTCCGTAGTCAATGAATTCGCTTTTTATGCTTTCATACTCTACCATTCCCATCCACCTGTCTTTTAATATAGTTTCTTATTAAAGATTTTAAAGATTGTATAAATAAGGTTGTATCTATATAAATATTGTGGCAGGATATGAGGTTTAAATTTAAAATTCAGAAGGGTCAGGCTTCCCTTGAATACATGGTTATGTTGGGTTTGTCGTTAGGCGTCTTCGCAGCCATATTGTATTTTTCAAGCACCTTAATAGCGTCGACTTCAGCCCAGATAGGGGTGGACTCCGCCTTCCGCGCCGTAAACCATATGCAGGAGAGCTCCGACTTCATATACATACACGGGTATCCTTCTAAAACCCAGATCAACGTATACATACCCCCAAGCGTGGAGGATGTTACTATCTTCAACAACAACAGCATTAACGTGAGGGTGGGTGTGGGGGAGTATTATACGGACGTCCACGGGGTGACTCGAGGGTTGGTTCAAGGGGATTTGTCGGACATATCAACGGAGGGGAACTTTGTTTTAGACATATACGCCCACGACAATGAGTGGGTTAACATAACGGTGATATAATTTATCTTGGATTTTCAAGCAGCTTATGAGGCGTTACGGCAATAAACCAGGTCAGGCTAGCATCGAGTTCCTGGTTAGCGTTTCAGCCATATTGATTATATTTATTGTCGCAGGCTTCTTCGTTTTTGAGAAGGTCATCCAGATAACGGATTATAAAGTCAACATCCAAGGTAAACGTTTAAGCAAAAGTTTTGCAGACAACATTAATTCCGTGACAGCCGCCGGAGACGGGTACTCGCAGAGGATGTATTTACCCAATTATCTTTACGCGGGGAGGGAGTATGAGTTGGTTTTCTATGAAAATGATCCGCGGATACACCTGCATGGTTCAAGTTTTTCAACAGGCGACGACCTGTTTTTCTCCGCCCCCCTCTCCACGGATTTAATTGAATGCAACCTCAGAGAATGTTTCTCAGGCTGAAGTGACGGCAACGCGGATGTTTGCTTGAACGTGAGCCGAAGCACTCAGATCAAGTAGAATGCTTATCGGGGCAGAATCTATTTGACCCCCACATACAACGTTAAACAGGGTGACGAAAAGTTTTCCGTTAAACCCCTCTACGGCGAGGCTTGGCCCTTTGAATCGAAGGTTGGGGAACAGTATATCGTCGACGTCGGGCAGAGCGTCGCCTTCCTTTATCATTATTTGCCTGACGATTC
>WJJK01000041.1 GCA_014729705.1 Candidatus Altarchaeales archaeon
CAGGAAACCTTAGTAGAATATGGCCCCGTTTTGGCGGCTACGGCTGCTACAAATATTCCCTTTGTTCACAGAAACAACCCCATCCAACCCAAGCTCGAAGTAACCGAATCAGAAAGCGGGCTGCCGGTGGTGGGTTATTATTTTAAGCCTCAAGCTGCACCAAAGTTTGAGACAAATACCAATACAGAAAAGGAAGACGATATGCCAAATGAACAAGATGTACAAGAAACACCCCAACCGGCAAACGTACTCCGCATTGGCGATCAGGAGTTTACCGCAGATGACATCCAGGCCCTTTTAGAGCGTGAAAAGCAAGCCAGAGACAAAGAGTTGGCTGCTACGCAAGCTCTAAGGACGGCCCAGATTGGTGTAGCCCGCAATGAGGCAAACGCCAGGGGTGTTCCTCCGGTGGTAACTCGCATTATTTGTTCCTTAATGGAGCAGGCCAATGATGAGCAGTTTGTGACCCTGGAAATTGGCGGCAAGGCAGAGTCCGTGACTTTATTCAAGGCTCTGAAACACCTGCTATCCAATATGCCGGGCAAGGCCGGTGAAATCACTCCGACCGAAGAGGGCGAACGCCCGGACGACAGTCGGGATGATGATGGCGAATTGTCGCTGGAAGAGGCCGAAGAAAAGGCCCGCAAGCGGCGTGAAGAGCTCGGTTTGAAGCGTAACGGCACCCAGGCCGAAGCTGTGATTTAAGGAGGATAATATGCCAGTTTCACCTACTACATCAAGTTATGAATTCACCCGAGATGACTTTGTCCTTAACCCACATCAGGCCATCGTAGCTAGCTACACGCTGGATCAGGATTATGTCACCGAAGAAACCCTGGTTGACGGCGAATCCCGCAAGATTTTGCGAGCTGGCACCATTGTGGCAATGAATCCGTCTGATGACACCATTGTACCCAACTATACCACCTACGGGTTTGGCGAGCTTGGTATTTTGTACCAGGATGCCGATACCGAAGATGGTGATGCAGTTGTTCCGGTGGTTCTCGAGGCCGAAGTCAAGGAAGATGTCTTGGTCGATAACGGCACCTATGGTACCGTACTGGCGGCTACAAAAACCGCCCTGTCTGGCCGAGTTACCTTCCACAAGAGTAACAGGCTGTAAGGAGATCACAATATGGCTACAATTACTATCCCAGCTTTTTTACGAAATCCCGAAATCTCAGGCATGGTCCGTACTACCGATCTACCGAGGAATTACCTGTTTGACCGCTGGTTTCCTTACGAATCGGTCACCCAGGATGAATTTGAAAGTGTAGTCGTGGTTGACCAGGTTCATCTGGCCCCGTTCGTAGCGGTTGATGCAGCTACCCCGGTGATGCCCGGTGACCTGCTTGGTCGATACCAATGGGAAGTGGCTTACATCAGGTACAAACACGCCTTTAAGGAGAGCGATTTCCGGGGCTTCTTTGAACCGGGTGTAACCGATCCTTCCACATTGGCCTACGCCAACGCCCAGGCCGCTGAAGCTCGTATTCGTCGATTTGTCGATATGCTGTCCAATAGCGTTGATGCCCGGAAAGAATGGATCTTTACCAACGCTATTGCCGGAGCTATCAGCTACGATGATGAAAACGTGCAGTACAGCGTGACCTTTGACGGAGCTTACATCGGTTCCAGCCGGCGCAAGGCTCCTTCTACTTCCTGGGACGCAGCTTCGCCTACCATCGTGGCCGACCTGAGTAATTGGGTCGAAGAGATCAGTGACGAAACCGGGATTGAGGAATGGACTATGGTCACTACCCAGAAGGTTTTGGGAGAGATGGCCAGAGACAGCGGTGTGCAGCGATTATGGCAAAATATGGCCGGTATTGCGGCTCCCCAAGATCCGGGTTCCTTGAATCCGATTATGACTACCCAGGTGGCCGGTGCCCTGCAGATGCTCGGTATCACCGAGGTTGTCAAGTACACGGCGAAATACAGCACGCTTACTCAGACCTCACTTGGACAGGCCAGCCGAACCAAAACCCGCTTTATCAACGATAATGACCTGTTCTTGATGCCGGCCAATGAAACGTTAGGACGGTTTGCATCGGCCCCCGCCCAACCCAATGACTGGATGCCCGGTAAGTTTGGGTGGAGTAAAATGCAAGAAGATCCGTGGGTCATTGAAGTCGGTGCCGGGGAATATACCTGGATCGACTTTCCACCGCCCAACCACAACAAGGTTCTGCAAGCTCGGGTAATCTTCTAAAATGGCTGATAACGGAGACATCACACACGTTGATATTGAAGAATTGCTGGAATTAGGAAGCGAGTTTCCTACAACCAGCAGCAGCACTCTAACCGAGTCTGATGTAGATGCGTTGTGTGATTCCATCAATCGGGAAGTCAACCTCGTTTTGAGAAATCTGGGGTTGGCTTTACCTATAACCGATGCCGATTCTGTAGCTTGGTTAAAATTAACCAAACAATTTGGGGCCGGCTCTATAGTCCTGGATGGGTTGTCAAGCCAGGCTACAGAAGAAGAAAACACTCGGGCAGATCGATGGTGGAACCGTTACCAGGAGAGACTTGATCAACTAATTAATAGTGGGGGCGATGTCTTGGAAACCCCCACCGAAACCGATCCCCGACCCAACACGGTCCCAGTTGTTTTCGGTGAATGGGATGATGAACGACGTAAACGCTTTCTGCGCTTTCCGCAGCGAGCGGCCGCCGATCACTTTACCAATCACCAGGAGATCAGAGATACCGGGGCTGATTGGAAAGGGGCTATCGGAGGGTTCTAAGTGAACTCACCCGAAAGTGTAGTTAGAAATGTTCTTTCTCTTTACGAAAGCGGTTATGCCGCTGAATTGGCAACAGTCCAGGCAGAATGGGCTGGGACTGAAGATGTCACTCTCGATGATTTTCAGACACGCCTTCTCACATCACGACCGGGAACATTAGAGAAACATTGGTTGTTGCCGGCATTGTCGATAGCGGTCGGAGAACTTAAACCCACCGCAGCCGATCAAGAAATGCAGCAGTTTCAGAATTACTATGATCTCGAAATCATTGTAACTTATTTTCTGACACACGCTGATCCGGTTAAATTGAGCTTGATCGTCATGAGGCACATGCAGGCTACGCTCAATTTTTTAGGAAAGAACGCCGGGGTGGGTTATGCCGGGGGAAGCGATAGGGTACTAATAGAAACCTTGAGGATGATACCCAGCTACACCGCTACCGATGGTAACGTGTTTAAGAAAGGATTAATGATCCCGTTTGATTTCAGGATAGTGCAGTACGGTCCATGATTGAAGCAACCATTACCGTTGATGATAAGGATACCCAGCAGTTTCTTGATTATCTCAAGGGGCGTTGGCAACTGATTGTCCACAACGAAATGGATGAATGGGGCGATGAACTGCAAAGCCTGGCCAGGGAATTTAGCCCGGAAGATAAATTGCGGGGCATAGATAAACGCCGTAGGCCGGCTAAAGAACGATTAGCACTTTCCTGGGGGTTTGATTTACGAACAGAGCGGGAGCAATCCAGGCTAGAACTTTACACTACAGATGAACGGGCGCACCTGATCTTATTTCCGACATCGGGAAAAGAGGGTGTAACTCCCAAAGGGGAGGGCCCGATGATATTTTTCAACGAGGACGGATCCGGTCCATTTCGGGCCTGGTCGATTAACAAACCGCCCACCCCCGGCCAGCCGGTTCACCAGTGGGCTCTACAAGAATTTGGAATAGATGGCAAAGTTTTACGGCTAGGCCGGAAACTAGCCAAAGGAGTATAACATGGCAACAACTGCTGATTTTTGGCGAGAAGGAACCAACCGGGAAAATGTGATCGGTGGTCCGTCCAGAATTATCGTTTCTAAGAGGTCGGTTACTACCTACCCCGAACTTATCAGCGATGTTTTGAACCTGTCCACTTACCAACCCCAAGCTAACTGGTATGATCTGGGGCACTCATCTACTCCGTTTGCCAACACCAGTGGATTTGATACCACCGAATGGGAATCCCAACAGGCCGGCGTAATTGATATTCAGGTCGGCAACTGGAACCGGACCATCACTGTTACCTTGATGGAATCCAAAAACGATAAGGTGATGGAAGTGGTTCACGAAGCCGATGGGCAAACCACTAACGCTGATGGTGATGATGTCAAATATATGTGGGATAAGTCGGACGTAACCGAATGGCGAGTGGTTGCGGTCAACCTGCAAGAAAATGACGATGCCGGATCCAATATCGTCATGGACGTTTTTCCGAACTGCAAACGATCAGGGGCCGATAGTGAGACGGCCTGGGACCGGGGTAACCCGCAGGTTCACAGTCTTGAATTGCGACCATTCCCGGATCCGAGTGCCCCTCTGGATGCTAACTGGTACCGCATTACACAACAGTAAGGTGAGTAATGGGCAAAACTAAAAAGGTTTTTACCCCAACGGAGTATGAGGTTCCTATTGGGGAAAATAAATACATCATTGGCCCCAGGCCGATGCAAGATGTGATTGACTTCTACGAAGTGATTGAGGATCTTATTGATGATTTTGATGATGCTTTGACCATCAATTATTTTGTGGAGGTTGAGGGTGAGCGAGTAGCCGGACCCTTTGAAAATGAAGAGGCTGCAACCAAAGCCCTTGAAGAGATAGAGAGCGGCGTAATTGTTGTCGGGGATATTTCGTTTAGAAAGATTCTCGAAAAACTGGTTGCGACTCCATATAAACCACTATCCATTGTGATACCTGAACTTCAACAAGACGACATTGCCCAGGCTTCTTTTCCAGAACTGATGTTCCTACTTGATCTCGTTATCGAAGTCAACGGTCTGAAACTGTTCCAGAGTTTTCTAAAAAAAACAATTACGCCGCTCATCCCCAAACTTCTGAGTACGGTCATAGATTCCGTGAGCGAGGGTTTGACCACCTATACCGGGACTCAGACGGCAACGAATGGGGATCAAGTATTGACACCATCATAAGAGAATTAGGGGGGGAACCTTATTACTTAAAAGTAGATCATATTTTATCAGAACTAACCCTCCCGCAAGTTCTGTTTTTCTACATAGGAGCTCAGGAACAGAAAGCAGCCGATGCTCGCCAATTTTTCACCCTCACGATGGCGGCCATCGGCTCTTGTTTTGGGAAGGATGGCGATAAATTTGCCCGTAAAATCTTGGACTCTTTTGAGGGTCCACCGGTACCAATGGATGAAATTGTTAACCAAATGTCCCCGGAACACGCTCGGGTATTATTCGGAAGCCAAATAGATGGACAAGAAACGAATCCTGATTGAAATTACAACCACATTTAGAGATGCCGGTACCAAAGCCGGTAAACGGGCTATTTCTGAATTTGCCGCTGAAATGAAAACTCTTCAGCGTGAATTAAATAAAGCTGTTCGGGCTGAAGCCAGGATTCCTAAATTTCAGCAACGGTTAGACAAAGCTGTTACCAGAGAACTTAAAGAACAGATTCGAGATCGTAAGCGTTTAATTACGATTACTAAGCGTCTGGATCGTGAGCTTGAAAAAGAAGCCAAGACTGCTCAAAAAGCCGGGGGGATGCACCGCAGGCTTACTCGCTCATTACGTAATGTTACGGGGGCAGCCAGGGGATTATTGGGGCAACTCAAGGGATTAACCGGGGGATTTAATATTTTTAATAACCTGGTTGGCCGGGTGACGCTGGGTTTTCTGACCGTCCAGGTATGGCGATCATTTGGGGAAGCCATTAACTTTGTCACCAACGCCATTGTGGGCGGCAACGCAGCAATGCAAGCGGCCATTGGTACCTTTACCGCTCTGTCCGGTGGAAGTGGTCAAACCGCCCAGCAATATATCGACATCTTGAAACAATTGTCGGTTGAAACCGGTGTGGCTTTTGATGTATTATTGGAAAATGCTCGCCGGCTCCCCACCAAAGTAGGTCAAAACTTCCAAGCATTTACCAAATTAACCAAAGCGGCTATCGCTTTGGGTATGATCGACCCGGCCCAGGGTGCGGAAGGGGCGTTCTTTGCCCTGACCAACGCCCTGGAAGGTGGGGCGCAGGGTTTAAGGTCGCTTATTCAGCGTTTCGAGATTGGAACTGTTCAGGATTTCAATGAAGAACTGGACAAAACCGGAAACGTGGTTGATGCTCTATTAGGGCTGATTGCCAGGGCCGGAATTAACGTTGATGAATTTATTGCCGCCCAGCGTGACACCTGGGGCGTGGTTACCATGTCTCTGCAATCTATGGCTAAAGAGTTTTTGCGGTTGGCCACAGCACCGTTGTTTAATAAGTTAACCGCAGACTTAGCCAAATTGAGGGATTGGTTTCAGGAAAACCAGGCTGCGGTAGAAGCCCTGGCTGCTGTGGTAGGTGAAAAGCTGATGGTGGCCTACCGGCTATTTGTGCAATTTATCAGGGAAGTATTTCTAGGTGGACAGGATCTAACTGCCGGGAATATATTCCAGATGATCATTGATGCGATCAATTGGTTTGTTGACGCCCTGCAAGAAGCGTTGGTTTTTATCCTGAATATGGTGACCGTCATTGCCGAAGCAATCTCAATGTTGTTTGGTGGCCCCAGAGCGGTCCAACGTATAAAAACACAAGGAAAGCAAATAAAAGATGCGGCTAAGAATGTTGCCCAAGAAACCGCTGAAGAAGTCAAAGAAACGGTCGAAGAAGCGGCAAAAACGACCTCAGAAAAAATCCCAGAAATAGTCACCCGACCTTTGAATGAAATTGTATCCGGGCTAAAGGCGATCAAGGATGTTGGCAAACATACCATTGAACAGATTGTCAATGGAATGATCGAAGGGCTGGATGCCGCAACACTTAAGGCTGCTACTGAGGAAATATTACAAAATATTATTGACCTGGAAGCCCAGGAAGTGGCCCAGGAAAAGTCAATTAAGAGATTGGAAGACTGGGTCGATGAGGCTGCTAAGGAAGTTGATCGAGCTCGAGATAGGCTAAAAATCTTCGATCTGCAAACGGCAGATATTCCCGAGAGATTTACCAGGGCAAGACGCCGGCAACTCGAACTTGAGATCCTGAGAGCGGAACAGGAAGAGAAACGACGCAAAGCGGCCCTGGATGCGGCCAAAGAACAGC
>WJJK01000042.1 GCA_014729705.1 Candidatus Altarchaeales archaeon
TCTCCATACTGTAGTAGAGGTTTTGGTGGGTGTTCTCCTGTATGTTGAATTTCATCTGCTGGGAGAACAAGAAAACATACCCGTCCCTTGATTTCACCGACACCCCGTGGCCTGCGTGGTTTTCGGTTGAAAGATCCGCTCTGCCTTTGCATAAACTGTGTATGCTTCGGGAGGCGGTTAGGGGCCAAATTTTCAGGCAGCAATCAAAGCCGGAGTTGTTTTCCAGCTCATAGGAGGCCAGGGCGGCGTTTTCCCCGGGTATCATGCTGAGTGTTTTGGTTATTTTAACGCCTGCAGCATCGTATTTGAATGTCGCCTGATTCAGGTTATAGGAAAAGGCGGAGAGGTTTTTCACGCCATTTATTCTTGAGCCGTCTGCGTATTCATCTACCATAAGAGGGTATTTTCCTTTGCCTATTATGAATTCCTCGTTGAGTTTAAGTAGTCCAACCCATCGTTTAAGGTTATTATCTGAACGAATCAGGATTCCGTGGTATTTCCGGGTGTTCAATCCGCAGATGGTGGAGGAACTATACCCCCCTAAACCGTTTGTGAGAAGGTATTCGCGGTTTCGGCAGAAATCAAGGTTGATCTGGCTTCTGTTGGTCTCATAAAGGTTGGGGGGTTTAGCGGGTGCGGGCTTGTTTTTCCGGTTTTGATGCCATTTCACGACGTTCTTCGCCCCCGACCTGTTGGGTTTGGCAAACGGTGTTTCGTCGCTCATCAAGGAAGTAATTAAATTTCAGGAGAAATAAAAGAAAAAAAAAAGAAGAAGGTTTTTTTTTAGATTATGCGTCCCTGCCTTTGAGCGTGCTTCTGCCGTTTTCCTTGGCTCGCTCTACTGCGCGGGCTACTAATGCTTTGACTGCGTCATCAAGAGCGTCAATGAAGTCGGCTCCAACATTCATTCCTTGTGCAAAATCCTTTACCTTTGATTTAACTACTAAATCAGCCATTTTCTTTTTCACCTAATACTCGCATTAGACTTGCAAGCGGTAATATTATAGTAAAGACGTATATAAAAGGGCGGTTTTCAGGGTCTTTAAACCCTTTTTATTCATTCATCCGTGTTTGCCTTATTAGTTGTTTGCTATGCAGTTTCGGCAGCAGTTGTTGTATTGGTTTCTCCTGTAGGCCTCAAGTACAGGCCCCTGGCCTTGGCAGGTCTTGCAGGTTCCGTTCACCCAGTTAAACATTTCATACATCACCTTTATTTTGTTTATTTTATTGCGTAGTCGAGGTAGTTGATTTTTGGTTTTGGTTGCCTGTAGCGGTAGGGGTCGTCTGAGACGCAGTGGGGTTTTCTGCAGTCGGGGTCAAGTATTTTGTTATCTACGCATTCCCCGTTTAAGCAGGTTTCATAGGGTCCGCAGTAGTCTTGCCGGATTATGTTGGTTTGTTTGACGCATTTAGAATAAGTCTTCCCAGGATATAAACACCTATGCTGGACTTTCCTTTTCACTGCGTGGCCTTGGATGCTGCAGAGGGGTTGGCTAAGCCATGTGCCTGCGCAGTCGCCGTCGTCGGAACACATTATCTCTGAACGGTGGTTTACGTGGCAGAGCGT
Source organism: Candidatus Altarchaeales archaeon (assembly GCA_014729705.1). Lineage (GTDB taxonomy): Archaea > Altiarchaeota > Altiarchaeia > IMC4 > SCGC-AAA252-I15 > WJJK01. The sequence goes on from WJJK01000042.1 coordinate 1,568, forward strand.
GTTTTCCGTGCACACTGTTTTGGTTTCAGGTGGTTGGGCCGCTATTGCGAGTGCGGTTAAATAGTTTTTTTTGGTGTAGGTGTTGTTTTGTTTGAGTTTATTTTTTGTTGATTCGTTGAGGTTGTTCAGTGTTGGTTGACATGTGGGCATTCCCTTCACACATTGGGTTTGTGTGAGGCAGACGTCTAAAAGCTTAAGGGTTTGTTTTTCAAGGCATACGCCTGCTCCAAGTATGTTGCCTGCGCACTCGTATGAGCGGGTTTTATGGGCGACGAATCCTTTATAGCAGGTGTATCCCATGCTTTCGGTTAATCCGCAGTCCAGGTTGGTGTAGCATATTTTTGGCGTGATTTGGGTTGAAGTAAGGGGGTTTGCGTGGGTTAGAATACAACAAAAAACCAGAAACAGAACAATATGCGAAATCCTCATTTCATATAATACCGCAAAACAACTATAAAAAACAATATGTTTTTCGCCCAAAACACCCTGATATGGCTTTTATTTCTTGTTTTAGCCTACATAACCCACAAAATACTGCCTAAAACCCCCATTAAAATCACAACACCCAACCTAAACCCTAAAACAATTCTTGCCCTAACACTGGTTGCCGCAGTCATGCTTAGATTCTCGACAATAAACCTCCTAACACCCCTATCTGACGAAGGCTTCTACATCTATGCATCAAAACTCGTCTACGACGGATACTCACCCTACCTCGACTTCACATACACCCAGCAACCCCTATACCTACTCATAACCTCAACCCTGTTCCGTCTTATGGGGGTCAGCATCTTCGCAGCGAAAATCACCCCCATACTTGCAAGCAGCCTAACGGTTTTAGGGGTTTACCTGCTGGCGTCCCGACACTTTAACGAAAAGACAGCCGTCTTATGCGCAGCCGCGATAGGATTATCCCCCTACGTGGTTAAATTCACTTCAATCGCCATCTCCTACCCCGAAATAATTTTTTTGCACACAATAGCCACATATTTTTTCTTTGAAGGATTCAAACGGGGGGAAACCAGTTTCTTCCTGCTCTCAGGTTCATTAATAGCCCTATCAAGCCTCTACCGAGTCGCAGGATTCATACCGCTTCTTCCAGCCGCAGTCTTCCTAACCCATAAACTTAAAACAAAGGCAGCTAAACCCCTCATAACCTTGTTTCTGCCGGTATTGGCCGCAACAGTGACCGCGTTTCTCATACTCCCCCACCCCCAATACGTAAACCAGGTTTTCATCGACCACATGCTCTACCCCAACAGCGGATTATTATGTAAAGGCAGGGGATTAATCCATGTATTGGCTTCTGACCCTTTTTTCATGGTCCCAGCCTTGATTGGCGTCTTGCTGAGCCTGAAGTCTGAAAACAAGAAACCCGTCGAGGAGTTTATGCTAATCTACCTTTTTTTCTCGGTTTCAACGATTTTCGCGTTGAAATATTTATGCGACTTCGCCCACCCCTTCCTGTATTTCACCCAAAGCATAATCCCTATGAGCGTTTTCGCAGGCAGGGGATTCACATACTTATCAGCGAAAAAATACGCAGTAGTGTCTCTTCTAGCTGCCTTAACAGTATTATACTTCATCTACTTCGTAACCGAAACCTACTACGACGCGGCAATTAATCAGGCTGCAGAATACATTGAAGCCAACACCCACCCAAACGATCAAATCATCGGGTTATCTTATCTAGCAGGCCCCGTAGCCTTCAAAGCCGGTAGAGACATCCCCCTCCCGTTCCTTGAATTCTTTGACCTGCGGCTTAGGGTTCAGGGTTATGAAAAAAACCATTACATAAATTTATCTGAAAACGTCACCCACGTAGTAACCTACCAAAACCTGAAAGGATTTGCGGAATTCAAAAAATACTTGATAGAACACACCGTTTTAGTTAAAAAAATCGGGCGACTAAAACCAATATTAATACTGGAAACCCGGAGGGGAGGGGTTTCAAGATCACGGCGGACACGGTCACACTAAAACCCTTTATGAAGAGTTAATCCCTGTGCCAGCCATATTGCATCTGCCAGGCTACGGTCAACGAAAGATTGAGGCGAGAGTAGGTGAATCAAAGTTAATGCCCACACTGCTAAAATTAATTGACCTACCTGTGCCCTCTAGCCGGTAGGGGGCATCAATAAATTTAGGCCGCGACTGCAGCTTAAGGGATAGGATAATTTTTTTCTGAAACACGTCGAACAGCAGATAGGAGGGCAATCATTTTAGCTGGAAAACAACAAAAAAATGTTGTTTGACCTAGACCGCAAACAAAATAAATAGGTGTTTTCAAAGGGTTTGCTTTATTTTCTCCCAGGCTTTGGGGGGTAGGTTGTGGTGATCTCCATATACCTTAGAGTATGTCTTCTCAATGTCGGTGAAGTGTTTCACAGGGTCCTTGATGTTTCTGAGCACTTCTTTTTCAAATAAATCAACAACCAAACCCCCAACCCCCTTTTCTCGGGATTTGTATAGATAAAGTTGTGTTTCCTGGGGGTGGCCTACGCATTCAAAGGGTATGTATCCTTCAAGGCCCAAGAGTTCCCTCCATATTTCTTCGAGACCGGATTCATTGAATAAATCAGCTCCAAAGGCTTTCACTGTTTTCTCGTGGTCACCGTAGGCGGTGAAGCCTGCGAATACGTATGCGCATTTCTCGCATTGATTGCACCAGGGCTTCACGATATTGCATGAGTAGGTGGAGTAAACCTTGTCCCTTGCTTTCTCAAAAAGCAGTTGAAATATTTTGACGTCGTGGATTGGTTTCAACACACTCGCCCTATGCACTCCCGCTAATTCCAGGAAAAGGTTGTTCATCAGCTTCTCGCTTTCATATCCCTTAATCCATTGATGGTATACAAGCTCCCCGGACTGCTGATCCTCTAGGTTGGCTGCGTCCGCGCTCTTCTCATTACCCAATAACTGTAGGTTGATTCCGGCTTGTTGGTGGATGGGCAGAAAAGCAAGGGACCCGAAATAAACCTCGCCCGCCTCACTCCTAAAACGGGTCTTTTTGTTGCTGGATTCTGCTACGTAATCCTCTACACCGTATTCCTTCATCCTCTTCCTAAGCCAGGGATAATATTCGTCTTTGATGGATACTACGTGGTGTCTCTCACCCTTAAAACCTGTGCTTGTTTTTTCATATAGGTTTTTCTGACCCCCTAAATCCCCGTAGTAGGTGTGGATGTATGTGACCACGTCATAATTTATCCCCGCCTCATCCAGTATCAGGGAATTCAGGAGACTGTCTTTACCGGCTCCGGAGGTTAAAATAGCTTTGTCTGAGTCGGTTGGCAGGCTCCAGATCGGCCACCCCCCGTTTTCCCCTATTTCCTCCTCAAAGATGATTTCAGGGGCTTGATAATCCATCCGATCCACTTGATAGCGGTGTTCACTCCAATTATCTTTAACGTGGGCTGCTAGGAAATCAAGTATCTTGGGGTTTATTTTTTCCTGTCGCCGGCTTACGTCGAATTTTTCGGGTAATATCGCCCCGTATTTGAAGAACCCGAACACCCCGAGACAGGCAATAAATTTCTCGATTGCCTCTTGCTTAATCAGGCTTAGCTTAATGTTGTCATAGGTTATTGAGACGTTGTCTTTGAATCCGTCTATCAGATACTGCAGCCTGATTTCCTCTCCCTTAAGGGCGGCTTTGTTTAACACTACTTTTTCAGCGAAGAAACCTTCATCTAATCTCATTTCCACCTACTCCAACAGAGGGTATGCTCCTTGTTCGTCATGGACTTCCCTGCCGGTTAA
>WJJK01000043.1 GCA_014729705.1 Candidatus Altarchaeales archaeon
AATAGCAGTTAAAGATTTCTTTTCATTTTTATAAAGCTCTATACGTTCATTAAGCCCCCAATTATAAGCAAAACGAGCAGTACCAACACTCTTTTCAAGAAAAGTTCGTTGCTTATTATTAGGTTTTAATTCTACTTTATATACTTTATTTATTTTCATTTTTCTTATTCTTATGACTTCTTCTGCCGTAAATTTTAGCAGAATAAGAAGACATTATTGTTAAAATATCTGTTACTAACTCATTTTCAAAAGATTGTGGTAGAACAGATTCTACACACTCAATAGTAACTCCATAGCTATTAATAAAGAACTCGAATACATTATAGTTAAATCTTGTCAATCTATCTTTATGCTCTATAACAATCTTACTTATTTTATTCTTAGAGACTAATTCAAATAGTTTTCTAAGTTTTTTCCTTTTATCATTAAGACCCGAACCAACTTCTTCAAATATGTATTCTATCTTTAATTTATTCTGAACGCAATAATCAACAAGTCTTTCTTTTTGTCTTGTTAAATCTCCTTTTTTCTTTTGGTCTCCAGTTGAAACCCTACAATATAATGCTACAGATTGCTCTTTTTCTTGTTCAATCACACCTTGCAATTTAAGAATATCGGATAACTTATACCTGCGATGCCCGCCTTTAGTATGGATAGGTTTTATATCTTCTTCGCTGTATCTTCTTAAAGACCAGTGGGAGATACCTAACATATTAGCTGCTTCTTTTATAGATATAAGTTTTTCCATTTAATCCTCGAATATATTGTCTTTAGAAAGAATGTCTTTCCAATAATGATAATACTTTTTAAACTCCGAAAGAGTTGGTGTTACGTCTAACTCTATTGGATGTTGATGTATTTCACCATTACTGAGTTCGAATTCTTTTCTTGTTACTCTTACCACAGTCACTTCTTTTTCCTTTTTAGATGACATGTTCATCCTCTCTACTATGTATTTATATTAAAAGATTATTAAAAGTACAAAATTTCGCAAATTTTCTTTATTTTTCTATAAATTATTTATATCTGCTGGAATCCCTCCCATGAGTGATTCTATATAGCCGGTGACTGCATCCTCAGCGTCTATTTCTTTGTAGAAGAAATCATTTTTTTATGCGAAGCCCACAGCATTCAGGGTTCAACTCTCTGACTGCCGCCATAACTACATCGATACTGTGCCTCTCACGATACTTGTCTTCGTATTCCTCTTCCTCTTTTTTTCGCTCTATCCTTCTCTTATATTCTTCCTCAGCAGCTTTATGTTCGAGATCCTTTAGAGTTTTGTCTATCCTCTTCTTGACCTTAGCATTCTCTTTTTCCAAAGCTCTAAGGAATAACCCACGATGAGGTTCCTCTAAACTTAAAACATGCGTTTCTACTGCAGAGAAAAGCTCCATGTTTTTCTTTATAACAGGGAGGCCCCCTACTTGATCAAGTAAAAAAAGCTCACCGTCTGTAAGAATACTAAACATTAATAGCCCCTTTCGTCCTCAGGTTTCCGGTACTTCTCAATCCCTAGGGTATCCTTCGCCCTTACTACGCCCTGTATATCCCAGGCACCCTCTAGACAGGCTTTATAAAGATTGCGGTAAACGCGCAAAGTAGGGTACCACCAGAAATCAAGATACCGCTCTTTTCCTTCATACTGGTTGTAATAAGGAATCTCCCTAATCTCATCTTCAGAGAATATTTCCTTAACGAACTCGATGTCATCTCTTTTCTTAAGATGTTCGAGAACTTTCTTAAGATGATATTCGCGATCATCCATACGAGCGACTATGTACTCAAAATGGATAGGGCGCGGAAGTATCCTGAACTTATGATCGAACCAAGTACCGTCGTAATGAGAATAGAAGATAAGAATCTTTTTATCTGACTTTTCATTAGTCATTTCACTGAAAGCATCATCTGCTTCAGTGTATAGGCCACCAAGTTTTAAGGGGTCAAAATCCTTCATCCGACTAAACTTATCAATGAACTCTTGATTAACGAGCAAAGGAAAACACTCCTTAGTGTGCTCAAAATTCAGCATCTCACTTTTAAACTTTATAGTCTTCACAAAATCTTTCAACCTTGAGTTTATAGTAGCCCGCTTAGGGATGTTATCTTTGTGTATGATGCCCTGGGTGGAACCTTCAGGCAACCACTTCCCTATCATCTTAAGAGAGCTCTTAGTCTCATAATAAGAATGATAGGCATAGTATTCGTCTACTATCTTGACGTACTCTATTTTCCTTTTAACTTCTACCTGTGCGCTTACTTTATGTTCCTGCCTCATGTTAGCTCCTGTACAGAAAGGGTCAATACCTAAAAGAGAAGTCTTCTCTTCCTAAAGAGAGGTTTGGGTTGTAGTACGGGTCATCATATGATGAGCATTCCCATTTATCTAACATATAGTGCACAGAGTCTGCGAAATCAGGGTCGGATCCATTACCCTTACCTCGGGAGATAGACTCATGGTGTATAAGAACAGCCCTAGGGTTGTATATGATCTCGTAGCCAGCCTCCCTGACTTTCAAACAGAAATCCACATCATTGAAGGCTTTTGGCAGCTTCTCCTCGAAACCACCTACCTTCTCGAAGACACTTCGACTAACGAGCATACATGCCCCAGTCACCGCACTGACGTTCTGTACGATATGAGGCCTTGCAAAATAGCCAGGATGCCCGTTAGGGATATACTTATGGCTGTGCCCCGCTACCCCTCCTATACCGATGATGACACCTGCATGCTGTATACGTCGATCAGGATAAAGAAGTTTAGCTCCTACGACACCGACGCCAGGCTGCTGTATGAATGACATCATCTCATCGAGCCACTCACGAGATAGTACCTCGATGTCATCATTAAGGAACAAGAGATAATCGGAGTTTTGTACACTCTCTGCTGCGAAATTATTGATAGCAGAGAAATTGAAAGGTCTGTCATATCTAAGGATCTTGATACAGCCATCTAACATCTCCCCGTACTTCAGTGTCCCCCGGCTCAAGTACTTCAGAGTTTCCTTCTTCTCGCTCTGATTATCTACGATGATAATGTTTATCTTACCTTCGTAATTAGATGCCAATATCGAGGATAAGCATGCATCAAGATACGTGATGTTATCCTTAGTAGGGATAACAATAGTCACCGACGGAGTTTTATGCGCAAGGTATACATTATATGTCCCCGGATAAGGCCCTGACAGCACCTCATGGCCTTGCTTACTAACGGCATCGCGTACTGCATTCAGACCGCTCAGATGTGCCTCAGGCTTTGCTGCCATGTTACCCGACATAGACCCCGAGTGCATACGCCAGTGATAGAGTACGTGTGGGATGTGCGTGATCTCTTTAGTAGATGTCTCACGTACACACCGCAACATGTAATCATAATCCTGAGCGCCATCATACTCACTTCTAAAGCCTCCTACACTCCCCAGAAAATCTCTAGAGTACACGGTCATGTGGCAGGTGTAGTTCTGGCTTAAAAGCATCCACCGTGAGATATCAGGTTTGAAAAAGGCTGAGCCGTAGTTGCCATTTTTGTCTACCTTATCTTCGTCTGTATATATGATCTTCACATCGGGATGCTCATTGATGACATGAGCGACTTCAAGGAGCGCCTCAGCCTGTATGATATCATCGTGGTCCACGACTGTAAAAAACGCTCCATTAGCGTGCGCAAGACATGTGTTACAGGCTGCTGAGATACCCTTATTTTTGGTCGTCTGTGTGACTTTGATGCGCTCATCTTTCTCAAGCTCAAAAAGATACTTAGAGAGCTCTTCATCATTAGAACCGTCATCGTGGATACACCACTGCCAATGCTTATAGTGCTGTGCCCTTATAGACTCAGCTGTCTGCTGAAAATGCTCCAGGAAGGGTTTATACACCGGGGTGATAATCGATATGAGGGGCGTCCCTTTAAAAGTGTAGGTTTTATCTACACTGCCTACTACGGTGGCGCTGGGTCCACTCTTGTTCATCCAAAGTGCTACGGATCTCCCAGACTTCTCTTCTATTTTTAGTGTTACAGTAATATTCTCTGTTGCTACTGGGTGCGTTTCAAGAGTCAAACGAAGGGGAGCATTATCTACGATCTTAGAAAGGTCTACATTAAAAGTAGAGTGGGTATCGCCATGGAGTATGTCCGCGGTAAGCAAACCATTGAGTTTCGCTCCATATGTCCCTAAGAAAAAATCTATATACTCTAGTTTACAGTCTTCCTGTAGAGGTATATAGAATCGAAAGACACTAGGCAACTCAAAAGGGTAAACCCTATCTTGGTTGCTATATACGGGCCTGACTTCAGAGACTGCGTACTCTTCCATTAGATAGCTGCCGTGTCTAGATTGTTTTCCGTGACATGTTTATCAAAATGTGCTATGAGCTCCTCAAGGGCTCTCTCCTCGCCGCCTATAGCTTGCATCGTTATGACTGCCGGGTCGATATACTGCCTTGTTTGGCGGTACGCCTCTTGTAGCCTCCGTAAATTTTCGAGGTTAAGTGTGGGGTCTCGGTCATAGCAAACTTCTGGCGGGGTGTCTACGAGCACATACAAATCAGGCTGTATGAATAAATTCTCACTCAGGTAAAGCTCCCTGGAAAAATCATAGCAGTTGGGGGAGAAAAGTTTCGCATACGCAATACCTGACCAAAGATATCGGTCACAAATGACATTGCTGCCGCTGATAACATCCTGATGCCGCACTCGAGACTCAAAAAAGATGCGCTCTCTCTGATACTCAGTAACATAGCCTGGGGTATTAAGCTGGTCAGCCTCTTCGGATGTGAAAGTAGGTTCTTTCGTCCAAATGAAGTCCCCTAAATGAGGGTCGATCCTTATAACACCATCTTCATCTCGATACTCTGTGTTAATATACTCCAAAAAAGACATCGATAACGATGTCTTACCGCTTCGATCACATCCTTCAAATACTATAAACATTAAAGGTCCTTATTTGATCTGTGTCGCGATGTCTTGCTTCTCAAGCGCTCTTTCAGCACGTATACCCTTATATATGGCTTGCAGACGTTTCATTTCTCGATGTACAGTTGTGCCGTACTCCCCGACATACTGCCGGGTCTCCCGATTTTTAGCGGAGTTCTTAGCATATGCCGGACCACCGACATACACCCGGATGGCATAATCAATATCTCCCTCTTGCGCGGACTCTCCTAGATATGTACACCCCAAAACGATACTCAGTATCTCATACCAATATATCTTCTTATGGTACCGTATACCAAGCTTCTTACACAGTTCCTTCGCAGTACTCTCTGTAAGCTGCATGATCCCCCGAGCATGCTTTTTTGAGGTTAGTGTAGGATTAAAATTGGTCTCGTATCTTACGATAGCAGCATACAGCTCCCAGGGAGTCTGATATTTCTTAGCAAAATCATAGAACATGATAGCGTAATAATGAGCCTCATATTCTGTGATGTTGTAATTGACGAGCATGGCTTTTGCGATATCCTCGATCTTCTCATCTCTTTCAATGTAGACATCAAGTACATCCTCTGCAATTTCCAAAGACCTCTTAAGGTCTTGCTCTTCTGGGCGCACAATTATGATATAAAAAGCTACAACTGCGCAAAAGACAAGAAAAGCCGTGAACTCAAATATTGAGCGCATAGTATCTCCGTATGTAGTGTATCAGTGCGTAGTATAATATACTTGATTGCTGCGTCTTCTTAAAACCTATTTTTTAGCTTTCTTCCCCGGTACTCGCTTGATGAACTTACCGTTCTCCCAGTATTCCTCGGTACCATCCGGGTATATGATAGCGGGTTTACCCTTGCGGTCTCTGAGCCCCTTCCAGAACCATGCCTTGTAACCATCTTTGTGTACCTCCGCAGGCCCAGGATGCCGATGCTTCTGACCATCTTTGATGTATATGACCACGTTACCCGATATTTGATGCTTACCATTCTGAAGTTTAGGCACACGTCCCAGATTCACATTTACAGGTACATACGGCATTAGCTATTACCTTTCTGTCTGGATATGAAGCATACTAACGTTGCATCCCACACCAGGGCCGCTATCATGGCTGAAACGAACTCTTTGATAGACTCCCGGTGCTGTTTTGAAATCTACTGCTACGCAAGAAGGATATATATCTACTACTCTTCCTTTTGCCTTAGGACTTATAACAAGACCACCAGCAAGGCACAGTTCATCCTTCACAGACACTATATCATTCTTCTGCATGAGAAGTTCCTTTGTCTGAGATATTTCTTACTTTAGTCCTACTCCTCTGAAAAAATTCCTTCAGATTTACAATATCCCTCCGCTTCGAGGATGGCCTTAAACACAGAAAAAGAAGCATCCGCCATATGGTGCACTGTGTCGTGGCCTATATAGATCGGAGGCCAGTTACTCTCTTCACAGTTCTCGTCTATCCAGCTTTGAATATGCCTGTGTAGAGAAGCATACAAAGACGGGTCTACCTTTGACATAGTTTTCTCCTATTCTAGGGTGGTTTGTCTGGGCCCAAAATTTGTCCTCTGAGCCTTCTCTACCCACATGGGATGCTCTGACAGGGACTCATACTCAACCGTGTATGGAGAGGCTATACGAGGTTTCTGAATCGTGATCCAGAAGTCTATCTTGACCCTAGATATGGGGCCTTGATCTGGCTTCCGGAAATACATGGCCAGCTCTCGAGGTTCATTGAAAGAAGTCCAGTTTATCCTCTTCTGAGAGGCTATGATGTCATCTATATCTCGTAGCATGAATACTACTGCTACAGGTTTCGGCAGCAGATGGCACCATGCCGAGAAAGCAGGAAGCTGGTAGACAGCCTTCTGACCTTCCTTAAGATGTTCCCTTATGAGGCAGTACGGTGCCAGGTCCTCCCCACACCGCTCTTCAGGCCAGAAAGGGTAGCCCAAGTCGTGAGCTATCATCTTCGCACAGATAGTAGTCCCGGCTCTCTGAGGTCCTGTAACGACTATCTGTGAGTGTTTTTTAAGATGTTCAAACATCAGATTCTCCACTCGAGCACAGGTAAATATTTCTCTTCATCCTCGAACTCATACACGAAGGGTTTACCATATCCTTGTTTCCTGGGGTCCTTATCTATTTGCTCCTGTGTATAGCCCCAGTTGTGACACTGACCCGCATGGTAACAAAAAATATTGCGGCAGAAAGCTACCTTATCCCCATTAAGGGACACATAATTGGAGACATAGCTGTCATCACTATATTGACCCAGCTGCGGCGCGAATGTATCAAGAGGAAACTTTTCTCGGCGTACCATTTTGTAGGTATTCCCGACGGCTTTGCAGTACACGATATCGGAAGGGATGTTCGTAAAGTCGGGCATCTGGAATGACTGAGGAGGAAGCTGAGGTGTAAGAAGCGCTACCTCAGGATGTGCATCCATGATAGCCCGCATTTGTGAGAGCCAATCAGGCGTGAGCTTGGGAGGGAAGACATCATTGTCGCTTACGATGTAATACGGCTCATCGACCGTAGTCATCATATGAAAAATACCCTTGTTGTAACGACACCCTGTGTTTCGAGAGTCCAGCATTACGGATTTGACGAGCCCTTGGTCAAGGAGACCATTCAGATAGTCTCGCGTCTCCTTATCGCTCCCGTTATCATAGATGTGAATTTCAAACGTCCCTGGTTCGGTACGCTCATGTATCTCACGCACAGCACGCTCTGTGAAATGCTTCCTGAAAAAAGATGTCATGTATATCGGCGTCATTACTCTCTCTCACTGTTATTTTATATCATATAGGATATAAAGAAATTAGGGGGGATATCAGTTCCTTCGTACGTGCGGTATCCTAAATGAAACTCTTTTCTGTCTCCCCAAAGCTCTTTTATGAGTTCTTCGGTGGGTGTCCAAAGGTGCTGTTCGTTCTCTTCATGTTTCTGGTCTGGAAGAGAAATGAGTACCTTCTTCTGAGCTACACGTTCCATACGGGCTATGTAATCCGGGATCTCATCGAAAGATACGTGCTCTAGTACCTCATAAGCCATGACGACATCAAACGGACTCTTGATATCCAGTTCGTCAAAAAAACCTGTGTGTACCTCATATGGAAGAAAATTTCTCTCAGCGTAGTGTCGGGCAGCTTCCGCAAGCTCGGGCACCACTTCCACACCTACTAAGATGTAGCCCCTAAGTATTAAGAGAAAATCAAGCCAGCCATCATAGCAGCCGATATCCAGTACTGTGGCATGTTGCATATCCTCAAGCTGCTTAAGAGTCCAGATAGCATGAAAACCGTCTCTCATATTAGAGAGATGCTGCTCTGGATTTGGCAAATACCCCGGAGGTAAATTCACAGTATGTGCTTGTAAGCGCTCTTCACGTCTGCTATCCATTACTGTCATTCCTCTCAAACATCTTCGGGGACACTATCCCAGATGCAGTGTCGTACGTGATAAAACCCTGTGTCCCATATGGAAGGCCTACTGACAGGACCTCTGAGTGTTCATATGTCAAACGTTTCACAGTATAGTGATGGTGGTGCCCAAAAACATGTAGCCTAGGGACTATGTTTTCGATGAGATCTGAAATAATCGGCTGACCCAGGTCCCTGCCTCGAAACGTATAGGGTGATGGAGCCTCATGCGTTACTAATATGTCCTGGCCTAGTTGCTGCTCTAACAGACAGTCATATTCCTCCTGGAGAAAATGGCGGTTTCTCTGCAGAGGAAGATCCTTTCTTTTACTATCCCAAAATTTAGGAGAGTAGTTGCCCCCAAAAGAAGACACGAAGATCGTGTTTTCATCCCGAGACAGCGCTAAAGTTCGTCCATTTTTTAGATAGTTCCTTTGGATAGGATGACTCTTATCTATAAGAGACTCCCAATTCTCATGATTACCTTGCACAAACCAGAAGTTGCTTGGCAGCTCAGGATACTGTAGCTCCTCACCGCCTAAGTCTCCTACTTGTACCCAGTAATGCACGTGCGGGTGCACTTTGAGGATCTTCTTAAGATCCTCAAAGCGTCCGTGGATATCCCCTAGGAATCCAATAATCATCCGACCATATTCTCGTAATCGGGACTGTCTACTTCTTCCGGCTGTAGCTTATGCCAGAGAAACATAGCGGCAGCCACGACTACAGCCATGATACCAAAAATGACACGCTTCTTCATACATCCTCCTGAGGATAGGTTGAAGTAGTATAGTTATTTATACTCGTCTGCTTTGTACTTTTCTTCATTAGTCATCTTATACAAAACAGGCTCGAAGGTATCTGGAAAATAATATGCCGCGGCGGCTTTGATATCATCATTTGTAACAGATGATATCGCTTCCTTAATCTCAGCAAGCGTATCCATCCTGTTATAGATATCAAGCTTATCAAAGACATTCGAGGCAAATCCGCTACTAGTCTTACGTATGTCGGCTAATTTATAATAGCCATTTTTCTTCGCTGTAGTAAGGAGACCATCAGAAAAGCCTTCTTTACGTACATGGTCCATAAGGCGGAGCATCTCTGTCTTGGCGCTATCCACATTCTTTTTATCGAGCTTACAAGAGACTATAGCAGCCTCATAGTCTCTATATCGGTCTAGATACATTCCTATTTGATAGCAATAACCTAATTCCTCTCGGATGCGATGATAGATCATTGAGTGCATGCCGCTACCAAAACCATTTACAAACACTCTTCGAGCGCATTCAACCTTCAGAGATTCTACTGACGTGTCGACCCTCGGCCCAACTAAAGAAATGTCGGCTTGCTCTCCTGGGAAGTAGAAGCTTAAGGATTCCGGGTCAGGTATTTGTTCAGATCGATCATAAGGCTCTGGATCCCCAAGAAAAAACGAGGGTATATTCAGATTCTCAAAGAAATCAATTACCCGCTGACGTTCGATATCCCCCACCACTATAAATGCTGTACGCTCTTGTTTGTAATGCCTCCTACGAAAATCCAGCACACGCTCCTTAGTCATACGCTGTAGGCTTTTCTTAGTCCCTACGACTCTATGAGAACGTTCACCCCAGTACTTCCAACCTGACGTTTCAAAAAAATACCAGTCAGGGTCATCTAGATATGTTTGGTATTCTTCAAGGATTACACCCCGCTCCTTGTTGAACTCATCATCTGTGACCTTCAAATTAAATATCATATCAGTTATGAGACCTGCCGCTTCTTCAAAATCATCACTCACAAACTCTTGGAAGTAGCAAGTGCGCTCAGAGCTGGTATATGCGTTTTGTCTACCTAAGCGGGAGCCCGACTCCGTGATCTCTTTCCAGCTCCTTGTATCGCTGCCCTTGAAAAATATATGCTCCAGGAAATGAGCACACCCATAGTCTGCTGGATCATGCTCATCAGTAGACCCTACACGAAAGAGAGCCTTAAAAACGCACATCTCTTGTCCATTATTGTGGTATAGGATCTCATTGCCATTGACCAATAGTTTTTCCATTGTCTATGCTACCTTAAGAGTCAGATGCAGGTTTGAAAATCTTTTCATCATTAGAGGTGTACGTCTTACAGTTTTCACTAGGCTCTCTAAGCTGGGGCTCCGGCTCTACCCAATTTTCGATGTAGTTGCGGTCCTTAGAGAAAATAGGAATCTCAGAGTCACGTACCCACACACTTTTTCTTGTGACACCCTCACTCCAAGAGGCTTCTACAGCTACTTCTGTGCGATAAAAAGCTGTACCTCGCTTCAAGTGCGTCGGCAGGTCATTCCAATTGACACCCTTTTCCTCCATAAGCATATCTTGCAGCTGACTGCTATTCTTTTTATGCAGGGCCTTATGTGAAAAGTATGACTGAGCGAGCCCCTGCAAAGAATTTCGCTCACAATCTCTCTGTCTCCAGAGAAAGTAGTTACACACATCATCCGCAGGGATATTGAATGCTCGAGCATCAAATGTCGCATACTCCTTTTTACTGTAGAGCTCCACAGGGAAGTTATGCCGGACAGCGTGGTTAAACTGTGCAGTGCATATGGAGGCCGCCACACTCAGTATCTTTTCAAGCCTATACCCAAACCAGGGCTCTGTGTCGATCGAAGCGTAGTCTGTAAGCAGCAATGAAATCTCGTCGCTCTGGGTGTATGCAAAGCGACACCCGGAGATCTTAGTACAAAGACTATGCGTAGCTGAAGCCATGCACTCTACAAGACGATCATCAAAAGGTTTTTCTAACCCCCGACACCATGTATGAAAATGGCAGGCATCCAAACGAATAACTACAGGTACCCGTCTTGTCAGATAACGCTGGGGCACAGCTTCATAACGCTTCATACGATCACCAAGACTAGTTTTGTCCACTCAACGCCTCGCTTTCTTAGCACTACATATCAAGAGCTCTCATGATATCCCCTATAGCAAGCAATTCCATGTCGTGAAAATTCTTAGGAGTGAATGTGATATGCTTGAACAGGAAGTATGAAGGATGGTATGTTGGTATCACAGGCACACTCCCAAACAGGTCATCGAACAAATAAAAGACTCTGCCACGATCATTAGCCATAGTCCCCTTACTCTGAACAAGCGCCGATTTTGCAGCCCTACCGAGGGGTACTATAGCTTTTAGGCCTTTTTTCTTTAACCAAGCTATGTCTTTCAACAAATACGGTAGACAGAGCTCTACTTCTTCATCTGTTGGCACTCGGTTATTTTTTGGGTTGTCTCGTATCGTATTAGAGAAAGCCACACCAAAATGTCTTGTCTGCCTTCGTATATAGCGAAGTTGGTTTCGAAGCCTATGCCCTGCAGGCCCTATAAAAGGCCGTCCTTTTTTGCGCTCATCTTTACCACCGCCCTGTCCCACAACAAGTAGCTCTACTGTTCCTCCAGGTGATTCATAGTACTCTGTCGGGAGAAAACAACACTTCGAGTATACAGGGCACTCGGATTTATCGCATGCACATTGTATGTGCCTCGGTTTCATTTTCACTCAACAGAAAAAGTAATAGAGGAAGGACCTTTTTCCCTAATAGGACTGTTTTCCTCGGCGGGGAGTTTCTCGTTTGAGTCATCAACTCTGTCTTCATCAACTCCGTCTAAAGTATGCGGGTCATCTTCATAAGGGCTATCCTCATGGAAATTACAAGCTTTAATAGCCTCTTTTGACTTTTTAAGAGACACCACACTTTCTTGTAAGATTTTGTTTGTGATGCTATCTCCCATCAAAAGTGACTTCTCAATGATCTCGCAGATATCAGCTTGGGTGAATCGCTGAGAGATAATATCTTCAAAGATAGCCTTATCGATCTCTTCAAAAGAAGGAAAGTCTCCTTGGATATTATCCTCTTCTGCTTTATTCTTCTCGAATCTAATCTTAAGTACCTCGTACACCTCTGAAGATGTAGAGGGTGCTTGGATCATAATAACCTCATCCAAACGGCCCGGGCGATTAATCAAAGAGTAGTGCACAAGGGACGTATCATTTATCGTCGCTATGAAGACAGCATTCAGAGAGCGGTTTACATCATCGATGCGATCTAGAAAGACACCAAGGGTCTCGTTTTTCTTTCTAAAATCATAGGAGTCTAAATCTTCTAAAACAACGATGCACGGCTGTACCAAACGAAGCATATTAAAAGTACGCTCTACCACCGATGGGCCACTGAAGGAGTCGGGAGAGAGGTAGACAATCGGATAGTTCTTAAAATGTAACTCCATCTTTCGAATGATAGTGGACTTACCTGTCCCAGGTATCCCGACAAAAGCATAGCCACGCTTTTTACCCCGCTTCAACACTTTATACACCTCTGACTCAAAGGACTCTAGATCGAACTGATTAAGAGATTCACGAAACTCCTGTCTTGGTCTTGTAGAAAGAGAACTAGAATAAAGCAAAACATTTTTATTGACATCAAACTGTGCTATAAACTCAGCATAGATTTCTTTCTCAAATTCATCTATTGAGATATGAGCGCCCGCTCGTGCTGGCGTATAGATCCACATATCTCTTATAAAAATATCCAGGCCCCCCATATCGTACAGAATCTCTAGTACGTACTTTTCTCCTTTATACTCAAGAAGGATAAAAGCATCGTGGCTATCTGAAACAAAAGGGTCCTCCAAAACTTCTTGCTTTTTATTCGGTGCGTGAAAACTTCTAATCTTAAAACGTGTAGTCTTCGGTCGTTCTGCGATCCAGGTCGCGATCTCTTTTCCTAAAAAGAAACGAGTATTGTCCAGCCCCCTATCGAGAGGGCCCGCGTCTAAAGGATTTGCACATAGGCCAAGGAGTTTACGTATAGCTTGCTCTCGTTCATTGTAAACCTCTGTAGGCTCATTCAGCATCTCATTGAATCTCTTCACCTTTGAGTATAGCTCTGATGTTAGCACACAAGCAGGTGTCGCATACTTAAAAATAGTGAGCGCCGTTTGAAAACGCTTACTGCGAGGTCTAAGTCTCAGGGCAAGGCTGATAATACTCTCAGTTACATCGATGATAAAATCAGGGCTACCGTACTCATTCAAAAGAAATTTAGAAAGAGCCTGCGCATATTCCTTTTTGGTCATCGCTCTAGGAGATGCTTTTAGAATGTTAAATACAGGAGATTCTTCAACAGTCTTCTGTTTTTCATTGGATATTTTAAGTCCAGAATTTTTTCTCTTACGTCGAGAAAAAGGTGCCATGCGTACTCCTAGATATTCAAAACAAATAGTTCAGCCACGAGTCATAGGAATATACGAATCCGGAAAGTTCGTGTAAACTAAAAAGAGGGAGAATTTCTCCCTCTCTTACACCTCACACATTACACTATAGTATGCATTTACCTGTTAGGCTTTTTCTTTTGAGACCCCCGTTTTCCGTAGCCCCCGTCACCGTATTTGCGAGGAGGTGCCTGAGAATCTCTCTCATCGAGGATTTCGCTTGGCTTAATAGTACGCCGTTTCTTACGTGGGAACTTTTTATTCATCCTGAGTATAGACCTTTTTCTAATGGTTATCGAAGATCTGACCAAGCGCGTAATCACGTAAGATCATCGTCAAAAGTGCCGCCGCAAACCCTATATAACCCACATTTTTTTCGAACCAAGATCGTTTCGCCTTCTTGTTCAGACGTTCGATCTCCTCCTGATACAATGCCTCTGCTGCCAAAGCTTTATCGTGATAAGTCTTTAGCAGATACTCCCGGTACCTCAACTCCGTAACATGTCGAGCCCAGGCAGCCTCGTAATAAAGGCTTAGAGCCGCTTTACGCTCACTGATGAGTATACCTGCAGGGACTTCTATAGTGTCCCCATATGGCGTTATTAAAACGCCTGAGTCAAGAGCTATGGACTTGAAATCAACATACGTCGAGTCCACGACTACATTTGTGTCCTGATTAGCCAACGGCTGGATGCTATCAAGCTCTAGATAACGAGGCATGAAGCTGTACTGCAGAGGCTGTCCTTCATCCAGGACCTGTTTAGG
>WJJK01000044.1 GCA_014729705.1 Candidatus Altarchaeales archaeon
ACTCGTCTTTGTATTTCATTTACCCACCTCGCTTTCCGTTTTATTCAAGGTTTCTTTAACTGAATCGATTAAGGCGCTTGAGGATATCGTAGCGCCGGATATAGCGTCCACGTCATATGATTTGAGGCTGTCTCCCTTAAACTGTTTTAGGAAATCGTCTTCAGTGATTTTTGAACCCAAACCGGGGGTCTCCTCATGGGATAATATCGCAACACCGGTAACCTCCAGGTTTTTATCCAAGCCGACTACGTACTCGATTTTGTTGTTGAATCCTGACGCCCAGGAGCGGGACACGTACCCTATTTGTTTGTGGTCTTCATCCTGCGCTGCATAGATTGTGTGGTTTTGTGTTTCAACCTCGACCTTGAATTCCCGGGCGCGAGGTTGAACGGACGTCATAGCCTCGGTTAAGGCGTCCTTTTTGTTTTGTTCAATTAATTCCGAGGTGTTGGCGTATACAAGGCTTAAAGAGAGGGCTGATGCTAGGCATATCAAGGTTAACACCGAAATCATTTTAGTTGCCTCGCTCATTTATGCCACCCCCTCGGTTTTTTTGGTATATCTATCGATTAAGGGGGTGAATGCGTTCATAATGAGTATGCTGTAGGATACGCCCTCAGGCAATCCAGAGTAAAGTCGGATTACGACAGTTAATATGCCGCAGCAGACGCCGAATATTATTTTACCCTTAAACGTTAGGGGTGTTGTGACGTAGTCGGTTGCCATGAAAAACGCTCCCAGGATGAGGCCCCCTGCAAACAGGTGGAGCACTGGGTCTTGACCCAACAGTGTTGAGAAGACTGCAACAGACAGAAGGTAGGAAAAGGGGGTGTGGGGCCTGATTATCCCCTTGTATAGAAGGAATATTGCTCCTAAAAGAAGCAGTATTGCTGAGGTTTCGCCCAAGCATCCCCCTACATTTCCTGTGAAAAGGTCGAGATAAAGATTGGGGTTTTGGGCTTTTAGGATTTCCATGCCACGGAGTTTTGAAACGCCTAAGGGGGTGGCGGATGTTACCGCGTCGAAAGGCAAAACCCAGGCGGTCATAAGAGCCGGCCAGCTTGCCATGAGAAAGGAGCGGCCCGCCAACGCTGGGTTGAAGATGTTGTGCCCCAGTCCGCCGAATGTGTGTTTTGCGACGATTATGGCGAAGGCTCCTCCGATTAGGGGGATCCATAGGGGTGCTGTCGGGGGTAGACAGAATGCAAGAAGCAATCCCGTTAAAACCGCGCTGCCATCTTTTATGTTGCCTGGTCTTTGGAAGTATTTTATTATCAGGTGTTCGGTTGCAACACAGGTTAGGACGCATGTGAGTGTTACCTTTAATGCTGTGAATCCGAAAAAGTATAGTGCTCCAAGTAATGCGGGGGTTAACGCCAAAACCACGCTCCACATGATTTTTTGTATTGAGTCTTCACTTCTTATGTGGGGGGATACTGAAACTGTTTTAGGCATCTTTTTTCTCCTCCTTTTGTTTTTGGATGAGTTTTCTGGCCCGCTTTTTACCTAGCTTCATGTATTGGACGTGATCGATTTTGGAGGGGCAGGTGAAGGCGCAGCATCCGCACTCCACACAATCCAGTAGGTTGTAGTTGAGGGTTTCGGCGGTGCGAACGTCATCCACCAGTTTATAGAGTACGTTGGGCATGAGATTCTGGGGGCAGACTTCAATACACTTAGCGCAGCGGATGCAGGGTTTTTGTTCCTGTTCATCCTGTTTTCCCAGAAAAAGTATGCCTGAAGTGGTTTTAATGATAGGTATGTCTAGATGGGGTTGGGCTATGCCCATCATGGGCCCTCCTGAGATGATTTTCTCGTAGTCACCGTCAAAACCCAAAAAATCAGTTATCTGGGAGTATGTTGTGCCGAAGGGTATTGTTAGGTTAGCTGGTTGCTCAATCGCGTCCCCCGATACCGTGACTGTGCGATCGACAAGCGGTTTGCCATAGGCTAATGCATCGTGTATGGCTTTCGCGGTTGCAACGTTTTGCACTACCACCCCGACGTCCATGGGTAATCCGCCGGAGGGGACTGTTCTGCCTGTGGCAGTTTTAATTAGGGTTTTCTCGGCGCCCTGGGGGTAAAGGGTTTTAAGGCCTAAAACCTCCGCACCCAGACCACGTAGCATGTCTATCGCATCCAGTTTATTGTTTTCAACTGCAATCAGGGTTTTCTTTGGCTTCAATATTTTTTCTATTATCTTGATTCCTTCAAGTATTTCTTGGGGTGATTCAAGCATCAGCCTGTGGTCTGCGGTGAGATACGGCTCGCATTCGGCGCCGTTCAGGATTAAGGTGTCTATTTCCTTGTCTTTGGGTGGGGAAAGTTTAACGTGAGTGGGGAATCCCGCACCCCCCATTCCCACTATTCCTGCGTTGCGGATTTCTTCTATCAATTGTTTGGGTTCAAGTGAATCGTATTTTTTTTTCTTGGGTGAGGGTTTTTTATCGCTTGTTTTCTCAAGCACTAATGCCTCGCATACTGCGCCTGTCGGTGTGGTGGATTTCTTTATAGCCTTGATTTTCCCCGGGAAAGGTGTGTGGATGGGGGCTGATATGAGGGCGTTGGAGTCGGCGATCTTTTGCCAGGCTTTGACTTCATCACCTGCTTTGACCGTGGGTTCGCAGGGTGCGCCTATGTGTTGCAGGAGGGGTATTATGAGTTGTTGGGGGTTGGGCATGCTTTTTGTTTCCATAGTTTGAGATATCTTGTTTTCAGCAGGGTGCACACCGGATGAAAAAACCATATACCAATACAGTACACTAAATATAAAAATCAAAGGCTTGTGAAAACACCAATACTTATTCATTCTATAAAAATCAAAGGCTTGTGAAAACACCAATACTTATTCATTCTCAGTTATTATTGAGTTTTTTGAGGTATTTTGTATTTTTTCATTATTTTTTTGGGTTTTTCATTGAAAAAAACAGGGTTACTTATATAGGTGTTTGTCCACATACTAACCTGAATAAACATATCAGTAAAAAAATGGTGAAAAAATGCGGGAAAAAATAAAAAAAACAATATTTTTTATGTTAATGATTAGTTTTTCCAGTATCTGTTTAGCAGATGAGCTTAGCACGGCCTCCAACACCCAAGCCATAGACACCATCTGGACCCTCCTATCCGCCTTCCTAGTGTTTTTCATGCAACCTGGATTCGCAATGATCGAAGCAGGATTCACAAGAGCAAAAAACACGGTGAACATCCTGATGAAAAACATCATGGACCTGGCCACAGGCTCAATCGCATACTACCTAGCAGGATACGGCATAATGTTTGGAGCAGGAACCATGTTTTTCGGAACACAACACCTCATGTTAGACGGCATAGGCCCCGAATCCATGACCGGCTCAATACCAACCTACGCCTTCTGGATCTTCCAAGCAGTTTTTGCAGCAACCGCCGCCACAATAGTATCGGGCGCGGTCGCAGAGCGAACCAAATTCATAGCATACCTCGCCTACAGCTTCATAATAACCATACTAATATACCCGCTGGTAGGACACTGGATCTGGGGCGGGGGCTGGCTTAGCACAGGAGAACTCATACCCCACCTAACCCAATTCCCCTTAATTGATTTCGCAGGATCAACCGTAGTCCACTCCGTAGGCGGGTGGGCAGCACTCGCAGGCGCAATAATCCTTGGACCCCGGGCCGGAAAATATGTGGGCAGAAAAGTGAACGTCTTGCCCGGGCACAACATAAGCCTGGCCGCCTTAGGCGGATTCATACTATGGTTCGGATGGTTCGGATTCAACGCAGGAAGCACGCTATCGGGAACCGACACACGCATCGCCACAATAGTTGTCACAACCAACCTTGCCGCAGCGGCCGCCGCCATAACTGCGATGCTAACAACCTGGATCCAGCTTGGGAAACCGGACGTCAGCATGACCATAAACGGGTTCCTCGCAGGATTAGTTGGCATAACAGCAGGATGCGCAGCAGTACCCCCAGAAAGCGCAATAATAATAGGAGGCATATCCGGAATACTAGTAGTGTTTTCCGTGGAATTCATAGACAAAACACTTAGAATAGACGACCCCGTGGGCGCGATATCGGTTCACGGAATCTGCGGCGCATGGGGCACGCTTGCGGTAGGCTTGTTTGCTCAAAAAGGTTTCGCAGGGGTAGACGGACTGCTTTACGGAGGAGGAGCTAGCCAATTAATCAGCCAAGCCGTGGGAGTGGCTTCAGTTTTTGTCTTCGTGTTCGGATCAACCCTCATAATGTTTAAGGCCATAGACAAAAGCATTGGGATGAGGGTGACAGAGCATGAAGAGATAATGGGGCTTGACATAGGAGAACACGGGATGATGGCCTACCCGGACTTTGAGGTGCCGGCCTAAGGAGGGAAAAAATGAAGTTGATTATAGCATACATTCCGGTTGAAAAACTTGACGCCGTGAAAAAGGAATTGGATGATCGAGGGGTCTTTCGCATGAGTGTGACCCGCGGCAGAGGCTGCGGTCAGCAGAAGGGCTACTTCGAAAGCTACCGAGGCTCCAAAAAGGAGGTTAATCTCCTGCCTAACCTGAGGCTTGAGATTGCGGTGAACGACGACTATCGTGAAGTTGCCATAGACGCCATCTGCGCGGCTACGCAGACCGGATCCATTGGGGACGGAAAGATTTTTGTTCTACCGCTTGAGGAATGCATAAGGATAAGGACTGGGGAGAGAGGGCCTAACGCTATAGGGGGTGAAAGCAGGTATTGCAGCAACAATGACAAAATAGAGTAAGGAATTTTTTGAGAATTAGTTAACAATTAAACCAATTATTTAAGGATATAAACAATAAACATAGTATATATGGGTGATTCATTCAAATGGATAAGGAAAAGGAGATTGTGCTGAAGAAAGCACAAGACGATGGAGTCAAATTCGTGAACCTGCAGTTCACAGACCTTTTCGGCTCGATTAAAAACGTGACGATAACCATAGAACAATTGGAAGACAGCCTGAACAAGGGCACATGGTTTGACGGCTCATCAATTGAGGGGTTCGCAAGGATACATGAATCCGACATGTATCTTATGCCCGACCCAGACACATACGCGTTAATCCCCTGGGAGAAGGGAGATGAGAAGCTCGCCAGATTCATATGCGACGTCTACACACCCAACGGGGAACCCTACAGCTCGGATCCAAGGAGTATACTCAAAAAAGTCCTCAAACAAGCAGAAGAGATGGGTTTAGTCTACGACACCGGCCCTGAGCTGGAATTCTTTTTGTTTAAGAAAGACAACGGCAGGATATCACCGGTACCCCACGACGTCGGAGGCTACTTCGACTTCTCGGCAAGGGATCTTGCAACTGAAGTCCGAAAAGACATAGTGTTGGCGCTTGAACAGATGGGTTTGACTGTTGAGGCAAGCCACCATGAAGTCGCGCCAGGCCAACACGAAATCGACTTCAAATACGAGAAGGCTTTGAAGTGCGCAGACCATGCGATAACATTTAAACACGTGGTGAAAGCGGTTTCAGCTGCCCACGACCTATACGGCACCTTCATGCCTAAACCGATTTACGGAGAAAATGGGTCGGGGATGCACGTGCACCAGAGCATGAAAGACCCTGAAGGCAAGAACATGTTCTACAGTGAAGACGATAAATACGGTTTGTCGGAAAAAGCCTACCAATTCATAGCAGGACAGTTGAAGCACGCCAAAGAGTTCTCAGCAATAGTTGCGCCGACTGTAAACAGCTATAAACGGTTGGTGCCAGGCTATGAAGCGCCGGTATACATTTGTTGGGCTCAGGTCAACCGCTCCGCCTTAATCAGGATCCCGCGGATCAGCCCTGGCAGGGAATCCGGAACCAGGTGCGAATTAAGGTGTCCTGATCCAAGCTGCAACCCCTACCTAGCTTTTGCTACTATGCTTGCCGCAGGCCTTGACGGGATAAAAAACAAGCTCACGCCGACTGAGGCGGTTGAGGAGAACGTATATAACTTTGATGACGCCAAGCTGAAGGAGAAATACATAGATACTATGCCCAATAGCCTGGGCGACGCCATAGCATATTTATCCGAAAGCAGCGTGATGCGTGAGGCGATGGGCGAGGATGCGTTCACTAAATACGTTTCAGCCAAAAAGAAGGAGTGGGACAGCTATCGAACCGCTGTTACGGACTGGGAACTCAACAAGTATCTGGAGGTGCTTTAAACCTCTTTCCTTTTTTTATTTTTATTTTTTAACTGTAGGTAGCCTTATCCAGGGTTAGGTTGTGTATTCTGTTTTGGAAGTGACAGGATATGTAGTGCCTAATTTTGTTTTCAGGGAATTCAGCTAAATCCACTGAAACCAAGTTATTGTAGGAATAGTATCTGGATTCAGCAGCAAGATCGATTAAGTCAATGGTTTCAGCCAAAATAAGGTGGTCGCCTGTTGAGTTTCCAAGCGTACACCTGTAAGTCAAATTCAACTTAGCCTTAAGGTTTTTCGCAGGCAAAAGACCCTTGTTTTCCGCCCGGATATTGAATTTGGTTTCAAGGAATGTAGTGGAATTTAGCGGGTATTCCGCGAAGAAGGAATAGGTTCTCGCAGTAGACGTCCAATTATAGGTTTCATTTACCACGTAAAAATTCGTGCCGTTGACGGCGGAGTTATAGTAATCGGTTAAGGCAAATACCAATGAATGGTTAACAAACAGATCATAAAGGTCAAGATATAAAGTAACCTCAGCGGAATCGGGTGAAAGTGGGTTGGGGTCGACATTGTCTTTTAGGGTGTCTGAGTCGGTATCGGCAAGTATGGGAGAGGTGGGGAGGTTGTAGTGTTCATCAAAGTCCGTTAGGTTGTCGCCATCCGAATCCTTCTTGTTTATATTGGTTCCTATGCGTTTCTCCAAAAAATCAGGTATATCATCTGAATCAGTATCCGCTAAAACGCATTTATGGCCTACACATGCGTCGATTGAACGATTACACCCCTTCTTAGTGTATGTGGAGCGCACACAGCATTCGAAGGGGCAGGGTTCTTTCACGCAGCTGTAGTTTACGCATTTTGAGTGGATTCCACACCCCTGAGGCATGTAGCCTGTGAGGTTCTGGTCACCCATATCCTGGGGGCAGCATTCAAAGGGGCAGGTTATGTTTCCACAGGTGAAGTCTATGCAATCCCTTTGACCAGGACACGGCTTATACTCATATCCAGGGAGTATGCAGCACTCGGATTCGCAGGGCAACAAAGCGGTGGACGTGGTTGTGGATGTGGAAGACGTGGAGGTGGTCGAGGATGTGCCCAATAGGTTCTCTATCAAACCCGCACCCCCGGAGGACGTCCTCTGGGTTGTAGTG
>WJJK01000045.1 GCA_014729705.1 Candidatus Altarchaeales archaeon
ATTTGTCTGCAGATTTCATCTTCTGTGTTTCTCGTTTAGATGGAGCAGAAGGACCTCAAGGACCCCAAGGTCCTTCAGGGAGTACGGATAAGAAACAGTTTCACGGTTATCTGGGATCCTCAAATGTAGCCTTGGGGGGCTCTTTTACCGCTATACCTTTGGACGTACAAGTGGTAGCTTCTGGATTCACACACAGCCCCGGGGATGCAGCGGTTACTTTTGATACGGCGATGTTAGCTGACATAACCTATTACGCTGCTGTAGATAACGTTTCAGGTGGAAATAGAAGCGAATCATCTTCTATTTTACAAGTGGATACTGGATCCGGGTTTTCCTCCGTAGAAGGAACTGAAGCCCCCATGTACCACCGAAACAGTTCCCAGGGAGCTACCAACGCTTGCGTTCGTATCATCAGAGAATTCAACGTTGGAGATAAAGTTCGAATAGCCGCCAGAGAGGTTTCTGGGGGTAACACATTAGAAGCCATAGGTCAACAATGTGGCTTAGTTATAGTGGATTCAAAGGCTTCTGGGTCTCAGGGACCCCAAGGAATACAAGGACCCATAGGTCCTCAAGGTCCTCAAGGTCAGCCCGGAAATCCTGAGGCTTCTTTACAGGGTTCTTTCCCTATTCAGGTTGTTTCAGGTACAAACACTATAACCATCAATAGTCTGGGGATAGGCGGTGTGGAGTTTGCCAAAGATGATACCACTTCTACCACCACTTCTACCTCTCCTACCAATAAACTTACTTTAACTACCAGCAATCTACAAGCAGGCACTTACCGCGTTGGTTGGTCTTATGAATGGAATCGAGACAATAGTCTTTTTGGAGCCTCTACTTTTAATGCCAGAGTTCAGTTAGATAATAGCACAAACCTGGCTGAGCAAGAAGTAGGTTTCGGAGGACTTCCGATTTCTTCTTTTATACCCGCTTCTGGATTTGATTATAGAACTCTTTCTGCGGGAGTTCATACTATAGATTTGGATTTCTGGGGCGAAACAACTGGAAATACTTCCCGTATCCGCAGAGCAAGACTTGAAATAATGAGGATAGCATAATGGTTTTACAGGGTTATTCATTTGACGTTTCCGAAAAAGAAATAAACCCCTCACAACTTACGGAAGAGATAAGGAACAGTGAGATCACAATCTCCGTGGACTCAAGTAAAATAGTAGAACTAGATCGCGGGTCTGTGCAGCTGACCGTTCTTTTTAAGTCTGAACTTTCGGACGAAGAAGAGTTAATCCTTAATCTTCTAGTTCAGGAACATCAGGCGGACTTTACACCCCCTTCTAACACTGTAATACTTGGACATCAGGTTAAAAGTACCGGAAAAGTAGTTCCAGGTCCCTTTACCTCTGATGGAAAGATGCGCATTCTTTCCAGCCATAAACCAGTTATTGACGGCAAAGAGTCTTATAACTACTTCGCTGGTAGCGGAGACGATGTAGATAAAGCAGAAATAGGCGGAGGACCACTATTCTCCATTGCGGCTTCCGGTTCAGGCTACTACACACAAGACGTCCGATTTTTAAACTCCCACCCAGAAGTACAAGAAGTAATCTGGTTGTACGGGGGCTCTATGTCCTGGGATGGCGCGGGATGGGGGGATAGTATGGATTTTGAAACTCGGGCGGATCCCACAACAGTAGTCCCACGAAGTGAGGCTGAAGGAATGGGGCTACCCGTTGATTACAATTTAGATGGTACTAGAGTTTATTATGCGGGTCCGGGATCCGGCACTCATGCCCTGGGCAGCTTTCCGGTCTGGGTACCCAATTTTTCTGGTTCCGGTTATTGGGATCTGGACAAAGAAACCATGACGCCCGTCCCCAATACTCAGGGGAAAGGTGCGCACGATTGGCATACAGAAGAGAAAAGTACCGGTTTCTTTCTTAAGAACGTTAGCATCTACAAAAACAGTTATAATCCTACGATCATTGACGCCACGGAGTCAATACCCTTGCCTTATGGTTGGTGGTTCAGATTGGGCTTAAATGTGGTTTCTAATAACAACGTTAAAATCTGGGGATTTTTAAGATTGTACAGAGAAAGATTAGCCAACGATCGTTAAACTTATTTAATATTTTGGGGTTTCCATGGCAAGACTTAACCATGAGGGCGGGTTACCAGAGTTAGTATCAGAAATAGGTTTTTCTTCTGTAAAGTATTTTGAGACCTCCGTTGGAAGTACTCCCTATACTTTGTCTATAGACCCACCAGCCAAAAGAATCATTTTGAGGAACACAAGTAGTAGTGATGATGTTTTTCTCCGGCTTGATGGAGAAGAAGCCAGTAATAATGTGGGTGCTCTACCGGGAGATAACATTAAGATCTCACCACAAGCTGTATTTAGTATAGATTACGACACTATAAGCACCTTATCCGTAGTAGCTTCTGGTACTGCTTCCGTGGAAGGTATTTTAGGATTTAAGGGTTAGGATTTGTTATTATGCATTATTTACCGTATTATTAAAACACAACGGAGGAAATAAATGGGTAAACTTAACGGGGATACTCTGGTTTTAAACAGGAGCTGGATGGCTGTACAGATTTGTTCTGTAAAGAGAGCTATTTCCTTGCTTTACCAAGGGCATGCCAGGGTAGTAGACACTGAGGACTTTAGAACCTACAACTTTGAGGACTGGTCAGAAGTTTCGCAGCAGTTAGTACAGGTAGACGAAAACGATTTTATCTGCTCTCCTACCTTGAGCATTCGCATTCCCCGTGTTATAGTTCTAATGCTTTACGACAGACTCCCTAAAAGGCATGTGCGTTTTAGTCGAAAGAACATCTTCGAGAGGGACAAGTGGCAGTGCCAGTACTGTGGTATAAAGCCTTCCAACAAGAAGGATGCGTTGTCTTGGATGAAATCTAATGTTCTAAATTTAGATCATGTAGTACCAAGAGCACGGGGAGGAAAAACCACCTGGGAAAACGTAGTAGCTTCTTGCTATAAGTGCAACTCAAAAAAGGGAAGCAAGACCCTCAAGGAGCTTGGCTGGAAGCTTAAGAAAGAACCGAATAAGCCCAGATGGCACCCGACTCTAAACATTCCTCTCAAGGTAGTGCCCCACAAAGAGTGGGTGAGCTTCCTTGATCTGGCTTATTGGAACACAGAGCTCGAGAATGACAACGACAACATCGGCTAATCAGATTTTCAACTTTGTTAGGGGCGCCATTAGAGGCGCTTACGGACAAGAAGAAATAAGAGGAAAGAGGATTTTGCTCCGGGGAATGAATACTCTGGGTCAGCAAATCCTAACGATGTTTTGTACAGATGAAGTGAGACTCTTCTTCACGGAGAAAAGTTTGGTCAACTATACGCGGGCGCACATGGTTTGCCCACAAGTTAGAACTTACACCAGACAAAAGATAGACATAACCATAGATTTGGAGGAGGGTTTTATTAGTGTTAAAGGCAAATCTTTTTCTATTGACAAAATAGGAGAAGATGCCTACAACCAGGGGATACACGAATACTATTTGTAGAAGCGGGGAGACGGGGAGGATGATTGTCATTTCTCGATCCCGTCAACCAGTTACAAATGCGAGCGGAGTTTATCCAGGGTATTATGGAGGTAGCCCGACTTTGCAACTGGCCGGAAAAACAAGCGGAGGAACTCAGATCTCTTCTATTGGAAGAACTGGCTTCCATAGACAACTTTATGTATGAAGTTTACGAAAGCACCGAACAGCGTGACGTGGCTTTTGCTGTGTACGAAGCGCAAATGGAAAACCTTAGACGCTGGCTTAGCTTGATGTTGGGCATCAAGATTAAGTATGTTTAGGAGAAAAAAGTGAGAGAAACTATAATAACCTCTATTCTTGTGCTTATAGTAGCTTCAGTTACATTAGCCGGGGGAGGTCCTCCTCCGCAGCAGCAGATGGGACCTCTTCAACCTAATGTAGTAGTTCAATCAGAGGGAGGAAACTTTGGAGCTTATGTAGGCGCAGCAGCCACTTTAGCTTCAGCCATAATCGGTTATCTTGGCGTCAGATACGGCAGGAAGAAGAAAAGCAAGGATTAAAAATGAAGGCAGTATTAGATATTTCTGATTTAGAGGAAATGACCAAAGAGCTTTTGGATCTAACTCCGGACGGATGGACAAGATCTATTTATTTTGACGTATCTAAGCTTTTAGAAGAAGTAGGAGAAGTAGCTGAAGCCTTAAATAAAAGCAAGTATACAGATGAGGATGTTGCAGACGAGATTACAGATGTTATAGTATGTTGTTTTGTTATAGCTTTAAAAAGAAAAATAGATCTAAATAGGGCTATGATAAACAAGCAAGAAAAAAGAGTAAAGAAACTTCTTAAGAGATTTCACGATAAAGAGTGCCCCAAGTAGAGGCACTCTTTTACAAAAAAAATCCCCGATAACAAAATCTCTGCCTAAACAAAACGCGGGTGTTGCAGAGATCCCGTATGTAGAGGAGGAAGTTATGATGGCTTATGATCGCCAGTTTGTGCTGGCAGTTCTACACAATGGTTCCCCCGTAAGGGAAATCAATGGCAAGGTAACGATACCTTTTCACTCTGAATACAAAATAAGACTTAAGAATAAGAACTCTGATCTACGTGCTAAAGCCTGTGTCTGGGTAGATGGAAGAAAAGTTTCTAACTTAGGGGATTTTATCCTCAACCCTGGGGAAACTTTAGATCTTGAAAGATTTCTAACCGAAAGCATGGAATCAGGAAGGCGGTTTAAGTTTGTACCCCTGTCAGATAGCAGAGTTAACGACCCAACAGATGAAGAGAACGGTATTATCAGAGTAGACTTTTATAGAGAAAAGGGATCCTTTAACTGGTTTAAGTTAAACTACAAGGACCCAGTATATCCTTTATATAAACTAAATATGGGACCCAACAGATCTAACGACTATTCTACTTTGAAATACGGCACTATTGTAATTACAAACCTTTCCCAACAAGGAGCGACAGTAGAGGGAGGACGTTCTGATCAGAAGTTTATCAAGGGGTCTGATTTTGAAACCGACCTCTTCCCTATAACTTTGACCTTGAGAATACAAGCCCCAGAGGAAGACGATTTAAGAAAAACAAAAGGTCCCAAGAAGTCAACGCAAGTTCGCTTTTGTCCAAGGTGTGGAGCAAGAAGGATGCGTAAAGCCAAATTCTGCCATCGGTGTGGGGAACGTTATCCTAAACGTTTAGGTAAAACATAGTATTAAAATCCTATCCTCACATAGGGGGTAGGATACCAGGAGTTTTTATGGAACCGTGGAAAGCTATTCTATGCGACAGTGAAGAATGCATGAGCCTAATGTTTATTCCAGAAAACATGAAGGCTAAGAACAATAGTCTTACCCCGGAAGCCGTAGAGAAGTTTAAGATCTACCCTGAAATAGATACCAACGAGTTAACCCAGTTTACTTGTCCTCGATGTGGTAAGGTCACTACCTGGGGAATAACCAGAAGAAATGTAGCAAAGCAACTTTACGAAAGGTACTCTAATGTATGAAGATTTTATGACCTGGCTGATGACCGAAGGTACATGGCAACACAGCGCTTGGTTTGCGTATGTTACCTTCCACGACTTGATTCAGTGGGCTATAGTGAGTATACTTGGTTTGACTGCTTGGGGACAAAGAAAGCACAAGGAAAAGTTGAACGAGCTTGTTATAGAGTTGAAGGATGAACTACAGCATGTCCATGAAGAAATACATAACCACATTGATGAGGATGCAGCCCTACACGCAGATTTAGGACAGGAAGGAAAGATGTCCGAAGGAAAGCCTCACAAAGAAGAAAGATTTCTCATAGAACCTCTGAGCAGAGATCATTTTCAGCAGGTGGTTGATTTAGGGAATAAAGTACACGGCGATAACTACCTATCCCTGAAAGACATGGATGAGATTTTGGAGATAAGCCAAAAGAACGGACGTAACGCCAGCTTTGTGGCTCTAACAGAAGACAGAGGATGTTTAGTAGGTTTCAGGTTGGCCTTCGCTCCGGGAAAATGGATAAACAGGTATTCCAAAAAGTTAAGCCCGAAACTTTGGCCTTTTCCTGCCGAAAAAATAGCTTACTTCAAATGTAATACTGTAGACGCAAGGTACCGTAGAAGAGGTATAGGAAAACAGCTGCTCTACAGATCTATACAGGAGTGCAAGAAACAAGGCGCTAAAGCGGGCATAGCCCACATCTGGGTAAATAGCCCTGGAAACAGCGCCTACAACTATTTCACCCGTTCTGGAGGCAAGCCTCTGGTAATGTATCGTAACTACTGGGCAGAAGAATGGCGACAGAAAGGCGCAGGTTGCTCTGCTTGTGGTAAAGAATGTGGTTGCTCGGGTATAGAGATGATTTTAAAATTCTCTCACTTTAAGGAGATTTAGATGTCCAAGAGATTAGAAGATGGTGTGTGGGTCGTAGTTTGTGATTGGGAGGACCCTAAAACAGGAGAAGGCTGTACCTTAGGAGTAGAAGGTAATCCCGCCATGTATGTTGACCCCGACGGAGGGCGTAATCCTAAACTTCATTTCCAGTGTGGTAGACACCACGGGATAGTGAAGCAAGAAGAGAAACCTGAGTTCCAACTGCCTGAAGGACACAAGTTGAACCAGGAAGTAGTTTCCAGTGATGTAGATAAAACTCAAGTAGAAGAGGTAGAGGAAGATGAGCGAGAATAACCAGGAGGAAAAGTCCACCCTATCTTTCGGACAGTACACTATAGAACTTTCCAATGGACCCAGCATGGTATACAGAATAAATCAGGAGGGGCATAAGGAATGGATAGCGGCTTGTCCTGAACCAGAAACGGCTATGGCCGTAGTAGAAGGTATGGTACTAGTAGAAAACAAAAGGTTCTACTACCCAGACTCAAAACCAACCATAAATTTTGAGAATAGTAACGAACCAAAGCAGAATAAAGAAGTCCCCAAGTTTCTGCAAAGGAAGAGATCGTGAAAATCGGAGAAGCTGTCCTGGAGATAGAGCACCTGGAGCAGCGCTTAGAAGTCCTACAAGCGCGTATGCGCAACGATCATGGACAGGGACGACCCCTGACCTATCTTCTGGAAAAAGTAGAGAGCACAGCGAATAGGCTGCGTGATCTTCAAATAGCTACAGAGTGGACTTACCAGAATGTGGTCATCAACAAAATGCCTTTGGGTTCCTATGCAGCAAAGAGGGAACAAATAGAAAGACTGCTTGAGATTTTAGAAAGCGTCGATTCTCCCGACTTGCGGGAGAAAATCGATGAGCTTCATGAAGCCAAAAAAGAAATCACACGTGTTATAAACACGGTGTACTGGACTTATGATTTGATGCTGCCGGAAGTAAAGGTACCAAATAAGTCCGAGGAGGAAAACTAATGGGTTTCTTCATCAGACCAAAGTCCTCTACTCGCGATAACGAGCAGGGACTTAATAACGTAGAAGCCGTCGGTGTGGTACAAGACTACGAAGACGAGTACATACCCACCAGCGGATTTGATCCAGCGGATAACACATCTGGCGCTCGCCACAACCGGGACCCCAAGCGAAGAGAAGCCGCACCAGGCGCACCGTTGCCTACTGGTGCAAGACCTGCAGGAGCACCAGCCGGTGCCTCCGGAGGTGTTCGGGGTTGGAGAGGTGCTACTACCCGAAACGTTTCCAGCGGATTTGGTAAAGGTACTCGCGCAGGAAAGACTGGCGTTAGGAGATAGTTAATGGGTGATTTTAGGATTGTTCAATGTTTCGGTGTAAAAAGACGTCCCGGTAAGCCAGCCAAGATCTGCCGAAGAAGGTTTATTTGGACAGCTGCAGATGCAGGACGGAATAACTTCGGTAGAAGAGGCACGCAGGCTTGCCCTCATTGTGGCACCCTTCCAGATTTTACACATCCTTATAATCGTTATTTGGGAGGCGAGCTTTCCTATGAACAAGCAGTGGGAATGATGCCCGAGTGGCAAGAAGAGAAAAAAAGATTAGGTAAATAAAAAAACTTCTTGACAAACTCTGATTTTTATCTTATGTTCTCAGGGACGAAATCGGACAGGGTTTATTATAGATTTAGAAAGTATGAGAGTATAGGCCCTATATAGAAGTATAGAAATGCAGCGAACCAATGGGAGAGCTTTAAAATGCGCCAATATTTAGATTTACTTTCCTTTGTTCTTGAAAATGGTACTCAGAAGGAAGACCGCACGGGTACCGGAACAATCAGCCATTTTGGTTACCAGATGAGATTTGATTTGGGAGAAGGTTTCCCGCTGGTAACCACAAAGAAGATACATTTCAAAGCTGTTGTACATGAACTTCTATGGTTTTTGGCCGGAGATACAAACATCAAATACCTTCAAGACAACGGTGTCCGTATTTGGAACGAGTGGTCCACCGAAGACGGCCACGCCGGGCCAATTTATGGATGGCAGTGGCGCAACTTTGGTGCTGATTATAACGGACAAAGGTTGACTGGAGTAGACCAGATTGCTCAGGTAATCGAACAGATTCGAAATAACCCCGATTCTCGCAGGCACATTGTATCTGCTTGGAACCCTCAGCAAATAGATCAAATGTCTCTACCTCCCTGTCATACGCTATTCCAGTTCTACGTTGGTAGTGGTAAACTAAATTGTCAAATGTACCAAAGAAGCGCTGACGTTTTCCTTGGGGTCCCATTCAACATCGCTTCCTACGCCTTACTCACGCACATGGTGGCACAGGTTTGCGATTTAGATGTAGGTGATTTTGTTCACTCCTTTGGTGATGTTCACATTTATAACAATCATCTGGAACAAGTTAAGTTACAACTAACCCGAGAACCCAGACCTTTACCACGTATAAAACTTAATCCTGAAGTAAAAGATATAGACAAGTTTAAGTTCGAGGATGTAGAACTTGAAGGTTATGATCCTCATCCGCACATAAAAGGAAAGGTTTCCGTATGATTATTTCTGTTATAGCTGCTTACACAAAGGACACAAAGGGAAGACAGATTATAGGTAAAGATAATAAGTTGCCATGGAGTATATCCCAAGATATGGCCTGGTTTAAGTCCTGCACTTCCGGACACGCAGTCCTAATGGGCAGAAAGACACACGAATCAATCGGAAGGGTTCTTCCTAAACGAGATAACATCATTTTAACCCATGACAAGGATTATAGAGTTCCCGGGGCTTACGTTTTTAACGATCTCGAAGATGCCCTTCAGTTTGCTGCTCCTCGGGACTCAGAGCTTTTCGTTATAGGTGGGGAACAGATTTACCGCCAGGTTATAGATCGAGTGGATAGACTTTATCTCACCTGTATAGAGAAAAACCCAGGCTATGAAGGGGACACTTTCTTTCCTTCCTGGAACCAGACACATTTTAAGGTAATAGATAAACATGAAATAGAAGATCCTAAAAACGGGAAGGTTTCTTTCAAAGTTTACCACAGACATGTTTATCGACAGCCCAAGCACTTTAATGCTGATGTAGTAGCGGCTTATAGTTCAGATCCTCACAACCCTTATGCCCATGGAATCTAATCGTTTCAGAGTAATAGTTAATCAGGATAGCAAAGGTGAGATACTTTGCTTCTGTCCTTATGATGAGTACCTCAAGGGTCTTTGTGTTTGTAGGGAAAAGTACGACTGCCCGGAAGCTATAATAGAGTTAACAGTCCTTCCTAACTCCCGTCCCTCTGACAAAGTAGTGGCGGCGGTTGAAAAAGGGAAGCGGGAAGTTAAATCCGCAGAACGTGAGATAAAGCGATCTGCGGATAGGATAAAGCAAGGCGTTAACCGTTTGGAGAGAGTAGCCGGTAAAAACCGATGGAGGATTTAAGATGTCGGAGATTTTGGGTTTTGGGTCTACGGCGCAGGTGGGTAAGGACACCGCTGCCAATCATTTAGAGGAAGTTTTTGGAGAAGCGAAGAGAGTGGCTTTTGCGGATAAGTTGAAGCAGGTAGCCATGCTTCTTTTTGGACTTTCTTATGAACAGTGTTACGGTCCAGTGGAAATCAAAGAGAAAGTGGACCCTCGCTATAACCTAACGCCGCGGGAGATACTTCAGGGTATTGGTGAAAACATGAGAAAGGTTTATGAAGATATCTGGATAGACACTGTTTTCAATACCACCATTCCTGATTTAGAACAGCAGGGTTATAGTAAGTTTGTCATTTCGGATGTACGTTATCCTAATGAAGCAAGAAAAATAACAAAAGAAGGTGGCGCTGTAGTTCGTATTGATAGAGAAGGTTCTGGTGTTTCGGTAGGTAAGGGGCATTCTAGCGAGACAGCCATGGAGGATTACAAAGACTACACCGCTATTTTGAAAAACAACGGGACTCTGGAAGAGTTTTTTGCCAGCGTTGAGGCCCTAGTGGAGGAGCTCGGATGGCAAAAATTGAAAGAAGAGACGGAACAAGTACAGAAGGCAGAGGCTTAGGTCATTCCTTCGCTGCTGATAATGTAGACAGGGGTGATCCCGAACTTAATCAGTTTATTAAGAGAAGGCCTACGTATCCCTGGGGAGACAACCCTCGCGGTAGAGAAATAGAGTTTCAAGATCAATCACAACCTAAAGAGAGAGAAACTTTTAGAGCTTATAGAGGACTTGTTCCTATTGAAGGTCAGGACCCTCTGAAGCCCAAGCAGGTTATTAGGGTTGGTAGCATCAAGGAGATTAGACCAGAACTTCC
This sequence comes from Candidatus Altarchaeales archaeon, assembly GCA_014729705.1. Lineage (GTDB taxonomy): Archaea > Altiarchaeota > Altiarchaeia > IMC4 > SCGC-AAA252-I15 > WJJK01. Next base: position 10,636 of record WJJK01000045.1, read on the forward strand.
TAATCGAACTGTAGATACCGCCGCTCTGGATGCAGCAAAAGAGGCCGAGCGCCAAGCACTTCTTGCTGCTGATTTTGGGTCTCTCTTCCCGTCGGCGGAAATACTTTCCCCTTCCCCCGGAGCTACTTTTTCTCCCGGAGATCGTATCACGATCCGCGCCAAGGGAACTGACATTCGTGGTATTTATTCTTGCACCCTATTTGTTGACGGTAGCCCTGTTGATAGAAGAAACTTAGATCGAAGAGATCAGGACCACAACAAGAAGCAGGAGTTTATTTTCCTCTATGACGTCCCTGCTGATAGAGCTTTGGGCAGCATGGATATTATGATTAGAGTTTTTGACGTGGAATCTTCTGCCCAAGGTGTTATTGCTGACGATGCCATTAATGATTCTCCGGTACAGTTCAGAGGCGCAGTTGGGTCCCAGGACGGAAGAATAGGAAGAACAGGCTCTACTCCCAAAACTAATCCCCAGTTGGAGATCGACCCTCACCAGTATCTTCGAACCCCAGAAGGTATTGCTACTATAACGGTAAACATAGTGTAAGGAGATTTTGTGCCTAAAAAGAATAACAAACCTTCAAAAAGTGTGAACATCGACGCTATCAAAAGAGATGCTTCAAAGTTGGGCAAGCAGCTATCTAAAGAAAACCCTGCCTCTTTTGGAAAAGAACTTTCTCCGGGCTCTGTGCGTCGGGAGTCTCCTTTAGAACAGGAGATAGGAAGTACCAAATACCGGGAGATGATCCACCAGCATAATAAGAAAAACGAGCACATTTTGGATAGGCTCCCCTTTACTTTTCCCAAGAAGAAAGTGGTACGTTCCCACCTGAATGTGGTTGTAGAGTGTGTTGAATGTGGTCACCAAGCTGTAGCTAATGAGAATACCGTAGGTATTACTTGCCCTGAGTGCAAGGACTACTGCCGGGTTATCAACCCCGAGCGAGAGAAGCGTTATGGGGACGAGAGCGACAAAGTGGGTATTTTTGGTACTGCTTCAGACCTTTTGGAGCTTCGAGAAAAAAGACGTGCATCAGAAGATAATGGGAAAAAAGAACAATAAACTTGATAAATTTGTGATTTTCCTTTATTATTGTCTTGGAAGTCGAGGTGGTACTCATGGGCGAAAATAAAAGTTGGTATGCTTGGGTCATTAAAAGGAACCGTCTGGATAATGTGGTTAAGTTTATCCGAGAGCAGGTTCCGGAAATAGATAAGTACTTCTACCCTCTGATTAAAAAGGAGTATCAAACAAAGCGGGGGGTTCGTGTTAAAGACCGTCCCCTTTATGAGGGCTACATCTTCTTACGCTATAATGATCATGATGTAGTCTTTCACAAGCTAAGTGCTTACCCTTTCGTGACTACCTACGCGGGGCCTGTTTCTGAAGATGAAATTGAAAGAATGCAGGCCTCCCAAGGTAAGCTTCTCACCGAAATCAAAACCAGTAAATTTTCCGCCGGTGATCCCGTAAACCTCCTGGACGGACCCTTTAAGGGGTTTGAGGGGGTAGTCGTAGAGACTCAAGGGGATGCCGTCAAGGTGAGAATAGACGCTCAGATCCTTGGTAAGGGCGTGGAAATGGCTTTCAACGAGGATGTATTAGAGCGTAAAACTGAGCTGCAAAATACTGAAGTGCAGGATATTGGATAAATCTAAATGCAACGAGGGAGAAAGCCTGGCTATAAACACTCTGACGAGACCAAGGATAAAATACGACAAGGACGTCAGGGCAAAGGTCAGGACGAGGAAACGCGTTCTAAAATAAGTAAATCTATGCGGGGAAGATCCAAGAACCCCGAGCACCGAGAGGCTCTCTCGGACAGCTTGCGCGACCTTGAACGAAAATGTATGCGTCGTTTCCTGGAACTCAAAGCAGAGTACCCCGGACACGAAGATTTTTTTGAAGCACATAAATCTGAAATCCTCTTTGCTATGCGCTCCATAAAGTCTGAGAAGGAGCTTAGGGACATTCGAAAGTACTTTGAAACGGTTCCTATAGAATATGCTCCGGAGAATGTTACCAGTTATCAGTATGCCAGCAGTTCGTGCTACGCACAAGAAGATGCCATGATTGCCTTATTGGATGCTGCGTCTTTCCTGCGGAAGTTTAGAAGTACCAATACTGAAAATCCCACAATCCACTGAAAATAAAAGAAAAAGTCCTTTTTTAACTAACTTACCTGTTCTTTAATGAGGGGTGAACTGTCTATGGTTGTTCCCCTTTATTTGTATGTTCGGGTTTCTAAATGAGCAAAAAAACGGAAATCAACGAAAAAGATTTAGACAATAAGGCGGAAAAGGACCCTAAGTCCAAGCGCTGGAATAATGCCAATAGTCGTAAGAACCTGAAGCAGTACCAAAAAGATAAGAAAGAAGAGCCTGTAGTTCCCGAGGTTGTCTCTGAAGATGAGGAGGACAACACGCAGGCGCAAGCACTGGTTGTAGGTCGCAAGATAAGTCCTGATTTAGTAAAGAAACTCATGCCGCAGCGGGGAGTACTTACTGCAGCAGAAAAGAAAAGATTTAATGGTATTGTTATCACGTATTTGGCAGATTTTAAAAACGAAGAACCAACAGCCGCAGACGTTGATGACATTTTCGAAATAGCCAAAAGCGACATTATGGAGACGCGCCTTTTGCAGGCGTCAAAAAGCGACCCTCAAGCTTTGGTTAGTATTTCTCAAGCTATTGAAAAGCTTAATAAGAGAAAGCAGCAGGCTAAAGAAAACCTGTCCAGCCGTCGAGTGGATCGCAAAGGAACGCGAGCTTCTGCTGACGTGAACATCATCGACCTTGTAGTTCAGTTTGATAGTCTCCGCAAGAATGAACAGAGAGACAAAATCGATGCTCTCATGGCCGAAGAGGACGAGACGTCGCAGAAGCTGCGGAAAGTCCTGGAAGACGACGGGTACTAATGCTAAAACAAGACGATCCCGAGTTTCTTTCTGCATCCGCAGAACTAATACAATTCTATAGACAATACCCTGAAATAGCCGCAGAAGAACTTTTTGGAACTCCGCAGAAACCTTTTCGGTTATCCAACATCCAGAAAGTAGTCTTGCGGTCTATGTGGTTTAAGAACTACGTCATGGCTGTTATGTGCCGCGGCGCCGGAAAATGCGTAGGCAAGGATTCTTACATATTCACAGACCGTGGGATCTATCGAATAAAGGACTTGATGGCAAAGACATCTGTCCTACAAGATGCTGATTTTTCTATATCTGATGGACAATCTCTGGCACCTGCACAAAAGGTTTACTATGATGGTATTCAAACGGTCAATATTTTGGAAACATCATTGGGCTATTCTATAAATGTAACCGATGATCATCCATTACTCGTTATGGGTAGTTCTGGCAAGTTGGAGTGGAAGAAAGGCTGCGATATTTCAGAGAATGATTATGTGTGTATTTCACGAGGCGACAATGTTTGGTCTAACAAAACTTCTACTGGGCAACTAGCATATTACTTAGGACTTTTAGTTGGTGATGGGTGTTTAACTCGACGGAACATTATATCTTTTTCTAGTGAAGATGATGAACTATTGTCTGAATTCTGCAGACTTACTAAAGAAATATTTGGCTATGATGCCAAGATTAGTGCCCCGAAAGGTAAATGTCGTGAAGTTAGAATTTATTCTGTAAATATATGTGCGCAACTCTTAGGGTTAGGTTTAGATTATAGTAAAGCATCTGAAAAAAAGTTCCCCTCTTATTTATTAGATAAGGATAGAGATTCTATAATATCTTTTCTTCAAGGATTATTTGATACCGATGGTACAGCAGATAGCAGAAGATTGGCAGTTTCTTTTTGTACATCTAGTGCCGAGCTGGCTGAGATTGTTCATTTATGTTTATTGAATTTAGGTATAGTTTCCAGAAAAAGATTTAAGAAGAATAGTAAATCTGGTGCTTACATTATTGATTTATCAGGTAAGGATGCTGTCTTATTCAAAGAGATTGTTGGTTTTAGATTGGAACGTAAACAGAATATTCTCAAAGATAAATGTACGGATGTAAAAATAAACACCAATAAAGATGTTATTCCCCACCAACACGCACGTTTTTCCAGATTGTTTGCATCAACCTACGGTTTAATACCCAGAGAAAATCGACAACGCCTACATAAATACTCATGCTATTATGATATTTCCTATGAATCTTTGGACAGAACTTTATCCGATATAAACAAGAATGACGAAGATTTTTCATATTTACAAAAACTTCTAAAGTTAAATTATCGTTTTGATAAAATTGTGAAGAAGAGTCTTGCTGCGGAGGAAGTTTATGATCTTTGCATGCCGGAAGAAAATCAGCACGCATTTGTTTGTAATGGTTTTATTAACCATAATACTTTCTTATTAGGAACATTGGCGTGTCTAAAGGCTATGCTTTATCCAGGACACCGTGTTGGCCTTATTGCACCTACTTTCCGTCAGTCCAAGTTGATTTTTGACGAGTGTAATCGTATTTTTCAAAGGTCTCCTATACTACAGGATGCCTGTGAGAGAAAACCCACACAGCAGTCAGATAACTGCTACATAAGATTTAAATCAGTAGCCGGACAGCCTGGTTCTCTGGTTCAAGCTATTCCGTTAGGTGATGGTACCAAGATACGAGGTTCTCGTTTCTTTACCATTGTCTGCGACGAGTTTCCGCACATTCCTGAAGAAATCTTCAATATGGTTATTCGTCCTATGGCCGCTACTGTTAGCGATCCCATGGAGAACGTAGAGCGTTTAGAGCAGCAGCGTGTTCTACTCGAAAAGGGACTTATAACAGAAGAGCAGCTGGAAGAGGAAACAAATGCTAACCAGATAATCATTACCTCGTCCGGCTATTTTACGTTCAACCACATGTATACTTTGTATTGCGTCTACCGAGATGAGATGCTAAAAGGAAATCTAAAGTATGCTGCTTTCAGGGTTCCCTATACATTACTTCCTCCGGGATTTCTGGATGAGGATAACGTGGAAGCTGCCAAGAGGGAAATGTCCAGCCTTGAGTTTCGCATGGAATACGAGGCAGCTTTTATTCCGGATACGGATGCTTTCTACAAAGCTTCTCTTTTGGAGGCTTGTAGTAAGACAAGTTTCTCAACCCAGGTTGTGGGGGAGCCAGGAAAATCTTATTGTTTAGGTATAGACCCTGCTAGAAGTGAGGACTCTTTTGCCCTAGTCGTAGTAGAAATCGGGCAGCCTGCTAAGGTAGTTCACGCTCTAGAAATCCACAAACAACCCTTCCCTAAGATGGCACAAACCATTGAAGATCTTTGTACTGCTTTTAATGTTCAGCATATCTACATGGACTCCCAAGGAGGAGGTCATGCCATTAAAGACATTTTAGCAGAAAATCCTACCGGCAATCAATCTGGTCCCATCTTAGACCCCGAGGACGAAGTCCACCAGAGAAAATCAGGACGGCACATTCTAACTATGTGCAATTTTTCTACTGATTTTATTTCCGAATCTAACTACGCCGCTCTTAGGTTGTTGGAACACCGAGAGCTTCTATTTCCTAATGTTCCTAAGGATACCGAGCCCACTCCTGCGCAGGAAAGATCTTGGCAGACCATTCAGGATATGAAAACTCAAATGCAGACTATTGAGTTGAGTGAAACCCCTACAGGCAAGCAGCATTTTGATGTGCCCAAGGGAGGAGGTCACGGAAAGCAGAAGAAGGACTTGTATACAGCATTTATGTTGGCTGCACGTTGCGTCTATGACCTTGTGTGGTCCGAAGGTCTGCCCGATGAGATTCTGCATCACGGTGGAGTGATGCAGCCCCGTAACAGAAATAGAAATGACAAAGAAATGGAAGACGCCTTTGGAGGCGAGATTCCTCAAGCCCTAAGAGATAAGATAGAAATAGCTCAGGATCCGGAAGGTTTTAAAAGGAAGATGATTCACCAAGCCTTCCATGGAAGAAAGGTAATAACAAGCAGCGCTGCCTGTTTGACGCCCAAGCCTAAAAAGAAGGGGAAATAAATGGCGGACGACCTCAAAAAGCAGATTAATGAGAAGTTAGAACATGCCAAAATTCTCTCCCACGAAGAGGCCCGTCCTGGAGTTCACGAAATGGAGGTCGAGGTCGGCCCCGGTGGGAGATCTTTTCAGGATCTTGCCTACTTAAGCGGTGAAGATGGAGATCCTTCTCCTGTGAAGTTCTGGGAAGGGGGCCGTAACATCTCCCGCGATTGGCTTCGTCGCGTCGATTTAGATTTGCTCATTGGTAAGCCTCAGGTAGTTCAGGCTCGCCCGGAGCAGCTCTATGACAATGCTCTTAACACCTATCATTCGCAAGGAATGGTTGGTACCATAATAGATACTCTTACAAACTTTGCTTCCAAGGGATTTAAAAACGACATAGATGACGAGGAGATTAAGTTATTCTACGATACTTGGGTCAGAGAAATAGGTTTCCAAGAAGTAGTAGAAAAAATCTTTTTTGATTTCTTTAGGGTAGGTACGGTCACTACTTTTAAAATCGTAGGTAAGTTTGATCCGAAACTAAGACCTGAAGATTTTGATAGAACTGTAAAAAATGCTTCCGCAAAAGCTCAGTTTAAAACCAACGCAGAAATGCAGCAGTTGATGGCTTATAGAGATTGGGCAGCCGCAAAAAAGGTTTGGTCTAAATCTTATGTGCCCCTTCACTATACTATTTTAGATCCTCGTTTGGTTACTCACGAAGGGCCGCTTCTCTTTGATCAGACGCAGACTTTTCTGAAGCCAGAAGCTTTCAAGGAAATGAGAGACATTCTGAAAAAACCTGCTAGCCAGCGCCCTAAGGAAAAGCAAGAGGTTATAAGGAAACTTCCTACTGAGTTTGTAGAACAGATAAAAAAGAATAAACCTGTAAGGCTTCCCCAGGAGTTGGTAGGTAGGTGTGATTATAGAAGGCAAGACTACGAGCGTTATGCTAAGCCAAAGATTGCTCGTCTTTTGGATGACATTCGCTACAAGGAAGAACTAAAGAAGGCTGATTTTTCCACTCTGGACGGAATCACAAACTATATCCTCAAGATTACTATTGGAAATGACGACCACCCAGTCACGGATCAATCTCAGCTAGAGGCGGTTGCTAAACTTTTTGATACCTCAAGTAAAAGTTTCGACATTGTTTGGAACCACACACTCCAGGTAGAGAAGATCACCTTTCCTGAAATAGATACGATTTTAGGACAGAATAAGTTTGCCCAGGTAAATGACGATTTGAGTCAAGCTTTCGGTGTAACCCGAGCACTTCTTGATGGACAGGTAAGCGGTAATGCTAAAGCCATAGAAGCAGCCACTAAAGCTTTTGCCGAAGAAATAAACTATGCTCGACGCTGCATAAAGCGGTGGATAGATCGTGAATACGAGGAAATAGCTCTGGCTATGGGCTTCACTCGTTATCCTAAAGTACGCTTCGACGAGAATACTCTCAAGGATGAGATCATGCTTATGAGTGTTGTTCAGGGTATGATAGACAGGCGCATTATCTCCTACGAGACCGGTATCGAGAAGTTAGGCTTTGACTTTGGTAATGAGCTGTCGAACATGATGCAGGAGCATCCTATGGTTCAGGCAGGTGTTCTTGGTGTTATCGGTTCTCCTTATAATCCTAAGGCTCTTCCTCCGGAAAATCCTCCGGCCGAAAAGGACACCACCAAGGATGGTAAGGAAACTACTCTTACACAAGATGATTTGGAAGAGTTCAGAAAGAACATGGAGCAACAACTACAAGGTCTTAAAGATAACATACAGGAAGTTCAAAGAACTCCCAAGGGAACTCCAAGCGAGGGCCGGCCTCGAAAGGGCCGGGGAAAGCCTCGTCAGAAATCCACAAAACCCAACACTAGGCCACGCAAGCCAAATAAACAATCTACGTAAGGAGGGATAGCAATCCATGGTAGATAACAAAAACGTAGAGGAGGGAACCGATAAAGTTTCCGCCCGCGACCTTCTCAAGGAAATGAGAGAGTTCGCTATCACTGTAGGTGAAGAATGTCCCGAAGGGCATCGAAGAGACCCCAGCAGCGGTCGCTGCCTGCCTATCGGCAGTACAGATCACACTGCCTTTACTCGAAGCCTCAACGATGATCAAGGTGATGAGTGGAGAGGTCTTGTCGATAAGGACAACGAGACTTTTGATAACGAAGAAAATGTAGCAGATAGAGAGTCTGCTTCTAATACAGAGAAAGCAGTCGATGCTGATCTGATGGACGAACCTGAAAGTTGTGCCCACGGTACGACTTTTTCTTTTGTTCAAAGAAAATGCGTTTCTCCTGAGGAGGCTGAAGCTGAAAATAACGATGACAAGGCCATGACCGCCTCTGATGAGTACATTCTTGAGGACGCTAAGAACGGACACGAAGAGGTTGTTTCTAAGGATCCCCGCGGACGAAGAGATCCAGTGGGGTTTGATTGTCCTCCTAATCAGTTCTTTGACTTCAAGAGGCGTGAATGTATTCCACTCAACAAAGATACCGTAATGGCTTCTATCGCTTCTGGTGGCCTGAAGGAAGAAGCTTTTCATGGTGTGGCTTGGACCTCTCCGGATCCTGTTGATGGCCACCGCCACGCGGTTACTGTTGATATGGAAGGAAGTGGTAGAACTTCCGTGGCTGTTGGTGGAATCATGGAGCGTTATCCGCACAGCCATGATGTGGAAGATTTCGAGGTTATTCCCCACGAAGAAGGTGACTACACTTCCCGCCACCCCGGCGGTGTTAATCCTATGGCAGATACTTATGAGATGGAAGCAATGCCTTTGGTAGGTTCGGAAAGCAAGTTGATGACTGATGCGGAATACGCGGCTGACGAGAAGGAAGCCAAGAGGTCTGATCTTCCAGATGATGCTTTTGGTGTTCCCGAGGATAGGAAGTTCCCCCTCGATACTTGCGACCGTGTAAGAAACGCAATGGCTCGTTTTAACCAAGCCAAGGGGCTTTCTGCTTCTGATAAGAAGGATCTTAAGAGAAACATTCTTGAGCGTGCTCTTGAATGTAAGATAGACGTCGAGGAGTTCAAGAACGTAGGTCCTGATGTAGGAGAAGAGACCATCAGAAAGATCGAGAAGAAAGTAAACGGCTCTTCTGAGGAAGGAAAGAAACTTTCTACCAAGAAGAGGAAGGGGCTCCCTGCGAGCGCCTTTGGTGTTCCTGGAAAGAGAAAGTTCCCTCTCGATACCTGCAACAGAGTTCGTAATGCAATGGCTCGATTCAATCAGGCCAAGGGACTTACTTCCAGCGAGAAAGCGACTCTACGCCGAAAGATTATGGCCAGAGCTAAGAGTTGTGGTATTAAGGTAGACGAGTTTGCCAAGGCTACTACCGCTGAGGATTTTGAAAAGGTTTTCGCTCAGCTTATTGTTCCTTTCCAGAGGGAAAAGGCTAAGCGCTTGGATGCCTACCACGCCGATAAGGCCAAGGATAAAAAAGGACCTTGCCCTCCAGGGATGGAATGGGATCCAAAGACTAAGCGCTGCATTAAGATGAAGGCTTTCTATGATAAGGTAGTCGACAAGGCCAGCCACCAGGAAATCATTTCCAAGGACCCTGCTGGTAGAAGAGATACCGAGGGCTTCCAGTGCCCAGACGGATGGTTCTTCGATTTTAAGAACAGAAAGTGCATCCCTCTTGACCCAGAAGAAAAGAGAAACTTCCAGCCTGGTGATACCACTAAGGCCGCGGAAGAAGACGCTGCCAAGAGGGATCTTGCTCCCTCCCCTAAGGGTAAGCCTGCCCGACTTCCTCAAGATTGTCCAAAGGGAACTATTTGGGATCCTAGGCTCAGGAAGTGTCGTCCATTAGATCCTCCGGACGGTGCGCAACCTCCTCGTGGTAAAGCCTCTGATGATGAGGGCTCTACCAATCCCAACGGCCCTGGCAAAGAGAAAGACACTAAGGGTTGCCTGCCTTTCCAGGTTTGGAACCCAAAGACTCAAAAGTGTGAGACGCGAAAGAAGCAGTTCAAAGGAAAGTCAGATTCTGAGAAGGCTGTTAACGCTCAGCCCAGCAATAGAGAAGGACTGGTTGGAGCCCCAGCCGGCAAAGTAAAGCATGCTACGGATTGTCCTCCTGGAACTATTTGGGACGGAAAGAACAGGCTTTGCAGGCCGCTGGACTCTATGGACAAGAGTCGTCCTGACGGAAACAGCCCCCAGAATCCGCAGAACTTTGCTACAGTAGAGGATGTTGTAGAGAACATGTCCTTGGCAAAGCTCATAGCTCACCTGGATCAGATCATCAGAGAAGAGGTTCAGGATACTCGAAAGGAGAAAGCCAAGGTAGCTGCTAAGGATCTTCCCAACGAGGCCTTCCCGCCTTCCTTGGTAGGCTCTACTCGCCGAAGTCTCATGCACCACTCTCCTGATGTAACCGATCCTTATGACACCGGTACTGTGGATGTTGCCCGCCTTCGCAATGCCCTTGCTCGCGTGAATAAGATAAGTGGTTATTCGGAAAGGGCTGTTGATGAGGCTTATGATCATCTTCTATTCCATGCCCGAGAGGTTGTCGCCCAGCATTTGGGAAAAAAGTAAGCGGGTGGAAGAATCATAGTCAGATTACTGACCCCAGAAAGTTCCACCCGCAGTGCAGACCAGAGGAGGTATTTGATCCGGACGCCGGAGCCTGTGTTCCTATAACCAATGTTAAGGGGGCGGACCCCGTGGGTACTTTGGAATGTCCAGAGGGGTTTGTTTTAGATGAACGCCTTGGTCTTTGTGCTCCCGAAAATCCCACTATCCAGGCATCGTACAAAAAACCCAAAAAGAGTAAAAATAAAAAGACTTCTGCAATCGATCTTTTGCGGCAGGTCAGAAAAAATGCACAGCAAAAGTTTTCCGGCAAAATGGAGAAATGTATCCAGGATGTAAAGGCGGATCTTCGTAAGGATGATCGTCTTGACGAGTCCACCGTGAAAAGTCGAGCCATAGCCATTTGTCGTAGTCAGTTAGGAGAATAATCATGCGTAAGATTAAGAGAACACAGTATAAGGACAAGGCTTTCCATCTTCCTGATAACGAGAGGGAGGCTGTTGCTCGCGGATTGTTCCACTTAGTAGCTGATACTTTTGCCATGGCCATAAAGGGTTACCATTTCCATTGGAATGTTGTATCTCCTATTTTTGAAGATCTTCACGAGATGTTCCAGGAAGATTATGAACAAATTTTGGGGCATGCTGATTTGCAAGCCGAAAGAATAAGGGCACTTGGATTTTCGGTTCCCGGTAGCCTTTCTTCGTTCTCCTCTGAGAGTAGTATTATGGACCAGAATGGACTTCCAGACTGGAGGTTTATGGTAGAGGAATGGATTAGAGATCACGTACACATGGCTCGAGAGGCCAGGCAGGTGCAAAGCGTGGCCGAAGCTGCTGGAGACCAGAACACTTTAGCCATGTTAGATAGCGTTATTCTTTTCCACGATAAAAGGGCTTGGATGTTTAGAAGTGTAGTCCAAATGAGTCCTGATAGATTTCCGAGGTAAAACTATGATGGAGGCAGCTTCTAAAAATGTGGGAGTTCTTCTCGGCAGTATTCCAACAAACAGGAATCTTAGGGCTATCTTGTGTAGTCGAAGCTGCAGTTATAGCTTACTTAGTTAGGCTTTACCGTCAAAAAGACAATCAAGCGGATGCACTGAACAAGCGTCTTTTCGAAATGTCTGAGAAAAGACTGAAAGACGTGGTAGAAGAGAGAGAAAAATACGAGGACTTATCTCAGGATCTAAACAAATCTATAAATCTTCTTATAAAAGTCTTTCGGAAGAAGAACGGTATTAATGGGGATTAGAAGGAGTTATTCATGCCGGCACTACCAAAGGAGGTAGAAACTTCCATGAATATTATCGAAAAAAACGAGAGATTAGTAGAGCAAGAAAAGATTAGAGGTCTTTTCTGTGTCCAAACTATGAAGCAAGCCATCGAGGATCTAAACGAAGCTCTTGAAGAAGACTTGGAAAACTCAGAAGAGAAAACCGCCCCGGCTGAAGCCGGGATGGGAGGAAAATAATGACTACCGAAGATAACAAGATCAGACTCTATGCCCCGATAGAAGTTGAGGAGCAAGTAGAGAAATCTGCCCAGGAGAAGGCTTCTTTTCTAACCTTCCCAGAGGAAAAGCAGCAAGATCTGCAATACATCAGATCCTGCCTGGTTTCAGCAGGAACCAATAAAAACGGAGCCCACTTTCTACCTTCGGAAATGATGCAAGCCCACAACACCGTAGTTAACAAGGCTATAGACATCGAGCATGAAGAGGAAAGAGTAATAGGTCATATTTACGATTGTGCCTATTTGTTCAAGGATGGTAGTCAGTTTGATCCTCTTAAGATTATGGCAGAGTACGAAGAGGCCCAGCAGGATCTCGACGATTTGGACATCGACATAGCGATAGCCGGCGTTATTCATAAGATGCGTTTCCCAGATTATGCTGAAGAAATCTCCAATGGTGAGTGGAAAGTAAGCATGGAGTGTTTCTTCAAAGATTTTGACATCAAGATTGGTAGTACTATCATCACCCGCGACGAGGCCCAGGCTTTGGGTTACGATCCCAATCAGCTTATCGGAGGTTTCGTTAAAGTGGTTGCAGGCCAGAAGGCTTTAGGCAAGCACATGGTGGCTCGCGTTTTGCGCAACATCACCTTTAGCGGTATGGGTATTGTTAAGAATCCCGCTAACCCTCACTCTATTATCATGGAGACCGCGTCTCACCGTGAGCTCATGGAAAAGGGTGAGCAAGTAGTAGACCTGGAACAGGTCGACAATGTGCGTGGCCATCAAGTAGTCCTGTCCGAAAAGGCCGGGGAAGAAACCCAGGTTGACAAGGAGGAAAAAGTGGCAGATAATTTAGTAGAACTAAATCTTGCTTCTGAAGAAGCGTCTGAAGAGAAGCCCAAGCTTTATGTAGAGCTGGACAAAGAAACTGGTGGGATAAAGAGAGTTCTCACCGTAAGTCCCAATCAGGAAGTCGCTGCCCGCTGGAACGGAGGAGGTCTTCCCGGCCCTGGCAGTGTTTCTACCCAGGTAGACAGTATTTGTAAGAGCTTCAAGAAGAGAGTAACCAAGTTTAATGCTCTCGATCAGTCTGAAGCTGTTGTGGTTCATGAACACTGGTGCGCTCTTTTTGAAGAGCCTTGCCCCGTAATCGGAGCCTCTGCTAAAGCCCCTGAGTGTTTGAGGAACCAGAGAAACTCGGTTACCCGGGATCCCGAAAGTACAACCATCACCAAGACCGTGCGTGAGCACGTAGATGACGGTCCTGGAAATACTTTTACCACCACCCTGCAGCAGCAGTGGACTCCTTCCTCTCCTCGTGCTACTGCTTCTGAAAATTCTATGACCGAACGCAAGGAGCAGATAGCGCGGCTTCGAGAAGATGCCGAATCCCTACGAAACTCTATCAGAGATTTTGTAGTGGATGATGAAAAAAAAAGTTCAAAGTAGTTAGTAGGTCCATCGAGGCTTCTTCCGTTATTACTGATGAGGAAGTAGAGAGATTTAAACATAAAATTGACGCTTTTAAGAGGGCCCAGTCCCTTAACCCTTCCGCTGATCGCCAGAAGACTTCCGGCTTTCTCCTTTTAATAGGTTCCGCCCCTCGTATTGTAGAGGGCGGAGAGGATCGCGAGCACGCGATAGAGAAAGCTGTGGAAATCATTAACGAGCAGGACACCGTGGTTTTTCTCTCCAAAGCGGTGTTCGACATTGGCCAATCCAAGATTACCAAAGATCAGCTGATTTTTACAAGAGAGACTGTATAAGGAGGAAACAACATGGCAAAGCCAGATCTTCAGGGTGTTAGAGTTACTCCTGCTGGAGAACTTCGCCGAGACGACGGTAAACTCGGCCTCGCCCTCGCCTTTGATAACCTGCTTACTGCTGAGGGCCCTCTTGATGCTACCGCCAGTGGCGTTCCTGTAGGAGGCCTTTATGTCGATTCCACTACAAGCGGAATCGCAGTTCGCCTGAGTTAAGTTTATTTTAGTTTTAGGTTTTTGGTGACCGGATTAAAACCAAGGAAACGGAGTAGATGAGAGGAAGCGTGACACAAAGAGCACGCAGTGATAAGGTTGCGTTGGGGGACGTCAACTTTGTCCGACATAACCCTAAAAAGGAGGAAGAGCGACCATGAACAAAGTATTGGAGATGACTCCTGAAGAGTTCAGCGCTGCTGTCCAGGATAAGGTCGATGAGATCCTTTCCTCGAAAGAGGAGGCTCAGGCCAGACAGGAAGCAGAGGAAGCTCTCGCCGAGGCAAAGTCCACTTTTGAAAAGCTCCGCGCGGCCCTTGAGGCAAAGGACGCAAAGATCGCTGAGTATGAAGAGGCCCTTGCTAATCTTGACAACTACAACCCGTCTGACGGGGAAGTTGCTGCTAATGAGAGAGTTGTTGAACTCGAAGAGCTTGTAAACACTTACAAGCATCGCGCAGAGGTGGCTGAGGCCGCCCTGGATACGCTCGCTCGAGAAGAGACTGCCGCCAGCCGTATGTCCGAGCTGGAGGAGGCAGGCGTCGCTCTTGAGGACGAAGAGGCCGAGCGACAGTACGCTAAGGTCCGAGACCTCTCTGACGAAGACTTTGAGTCTTATAAGAGCGAGCTCATTGCTCTAAGAAGTAAGTACGCATCCTCTTCCGCAGAAGCAGGAGAAGACTCCGAGGTAGCTGAGCTTTCAGACGAAGAAGTTCGAATGATTGCCCAGAGCCTTGGTTGTGATCCACAAGACGCAAAGTGCGTATCTATGGTACGCGAGGTAGCTGAGAAGATGGCCGAAGTTTCTCGAAATCGAAAGGCCCCTGCTGATTCCCAGGAAAAGGCAGAGCAGCCCGAAGATACCGAGGAGAAGGCTAAGGAAGAGAAAGTAGAGGAGCCCCAGAAAGAAAAGGCTTCTGTAAGAAAAACTCTTTCCCTCGGCGAGGCTATCAGCAAGTCTATGGATCAGGAGATTCGAGTTAACGCCAATCTCCGAGATCAAGCCACCCAAGCATGGGAACAATACTACGCTGAGAGGCGTGGTGAAACTAAATCCGAATAAGGAGGACATGAGACATGGTATTCATTCCACGAGACCCTGTAGTCCAGAATCAGTTCCTTGTACATGATTCATCCAAGGGAACTACTGCGACCGCTGGTGCCGCTGTCTCTCTTTCTGCGAGTGAGAAGGTTGAAACCGTAAGTGGTTCTAACACCAAGCCTTACGGCTTCCTCATGCAGAATGTAAAGGCTGAGTCTTCCGCACATCCGACTGGTTTCCAACTCCCAGGCGATCTGGGTAGTTCCGATGCCTTCACGGGTGATCCGGTTGGTGTTGCTCACCTTGGTCTGTATGACACAACTCACTACGACACCACTCAGACTTATACTGCCGGAGATCAACTCCAGGTAGCTGCCGACGGAAAGGTAACCCCTTCCGGTTCCGGTAACGAGCTCCACAGCGACGTAGTTGCTGTTGCTCAGAATACCCTTGATTCTAACGCCGTATCGGCTGGTAGGAATCTAAGGATTAAGCTTCTTATATAAACCCAAAGGAGGAAAAATCTATCATGGATAGAACAAAGCTACAAGAGCTCTTCAAGGCAACTGCGGCTATCGACACTCCTGAGGGTGTTGAAGCATATAAGGCCTTCGCGCAGGCTTTGACTGTACCTATTCTCCAGGAGATTCGCGATGCTTCGATCATGCGTCAGCTGTTCGCTGTTGAGCGTCTTGCCCCTGGTGCGCAGGCAGTCTACCCAGTTGCCGATGACTTCGACATCCCGGTATTCGTTCTTCCGGGACTCGGATACATCGCGCAGAACTTCGTTGAGGGTGTAGGTGAGGAAGTGTACGTACCTACTTTCTCCATCTCCGTTTCCGCGGACTGGAAGGTAACTTACGCACGCGATTCCCGAATCGACATCCCTGAGCGCTCCGCACGAAACGCCGCTCGTGCTATTGCTGACTACGAAGAGGAGTCCGGTTGGCGAGTAATCGTTCCCGGTGCTACTACTAACTTCGCTGGTCAGGGCCTACTTGGTCCACGCAATGCTCCGATTTATCAGGTACCTACCGGCCAGACCGGTGAGAAGTTCCTCTCCAAGGAACTCCTAAACCTGATGATGGTTGGTATGAAGAGGGTACGCCGCTCTTTGACCGATCTTTACATTTCCCCTGAGGATGCCGCTGACATTCGTGAGTGGACTGATACTCAGGTTGATCCTATTACCCGACGCGAGATCTTCACCGCTTCCGGTATGGGACGCATCTGGAACATCAATCTTCACGAGGTATTCCAGCTCGGTGCTACTGGTCGATACAACATCAACCAGAACGGTGCTCAGTTCGGAGTATTCCAGGTTGATGGCTCTGGTGACTTCAACGACTATACTCCAACCAACGTTAACACTGTGGATGCTAACGGAAACGTTACTGCCGCAGGTGAGACTCAGGTCTACGGATTTGACCTCTCCGTTAACGACTCTCTGGTTATGCCTGTCCGCAAGGAGTTCGAGGCTCACGACGATCCTACTCTCCTTCGACAGCAGAAGCAGGGATTCTTCGGTTGGGAAGAGGTTGGTTTCGCCCTACTCGATTCCCGTATGGTACAGATGGGTGTTATCGATCGTTCTTAATCGTTGTTCTATTTCCCAGAGGGAGGGGCAACGCCCCTCCCTCTTGGGAGCCAGGATTGTAGATTCTATAACGGGGGAAAGATAGTTGCCCAAACCAAACGCACTTCCTACTTATTCAAAGGATAACGTACTTTATGCCGATGAGGGGCTTTCTGATCTAACCCCCGTCGGTGTTATTATTTCAAGTGGTACGTTGATTAGCGGTGCATTGACTTTCGGCTCTTTGGTCGGAGACATTGACACTGCTAATGGTGCGTTCTCTGAGACCTTAACTGTTTCCGGTATACCGGTAGACATCTCTGCTGGTGGTGGTCCTGGAGCGGGAGTTTCTTCTCTGAATAGTCAGCAAGGCGCTATAACCTTGCAAGGTCAAGGCGGGACTACTATTACTACCGTCGGCCAAACTATAACTATTTCTGGAGCCACAGGTGGAGGAAGCAATGACCACTCTGCCTTGAATAACTTGGACTTTGCAAGTTCAGGACACACTGGTTTTGCGTCCGAAGCGGCGCTAACAACCACCAGCGGACATCTACAAAATCAGATTGATGGTATAGATGATCATCCCCGCTACACAGACGCAGAAGCAGTTTCTGGCACAGAGGCTGCACGGGTCACCCTTTCAGGGCACCTACAGTCGGAAATAGATCTAAACGCTTCTGCTATTCTGCAACTTGACGGTGAGGTTGGGGCTCTCGATTCCGAACTGGTTACGGTTAGTGGTCATCTACAGGATCAGATAGATAATCTGCCAGCATCTTCGGGTACAGCAGCTTCCGTTAATGCGCTTCAGGGTAGTGATGGTATAACCGTAATCTCCGGTTCTAATGTAGATACTATCCAGGGTTTCCGTCCTGAGTTTATTGCAGCTTCAGGTTCTCTACAAACACAAATAGATTCAATAGATACAGGAAGTTCTACAGGCGGCAAAGCTCTTGTAGGCTCTGATGGCATTACGGTAGTTTCTGGGTCTAACCAAGTAGATATTCAAGGTTTCCGTGGAGAATTTGTGAGTGCTTCGGGGACCTTACAGTCCCAGATAGATAGTAACAGTTCTGCGACTTCAATCAACACCTCTAACATTGCAGATAATACCTCGCAGATACTTACTACTTCAGGGCATCTTCAAAACCAAATAGATTCTATCCAAATAGACGAACTTGAGCCTGCTATCGTGGGTCAAGACGGCATAACGGTAACCAGCGGCACTAACACGACTCTTACCGGGTTTAGGCCCGAATTTGTTGCAGCATCTGGGTCTCTTCAGTCCCAGATAGATTCCCTTGGGGCATCTGAGTTAGATACTGCTATAGTTGGTTCAGACGGTATAGCTGTAGTCTCGGGTTCTAACGAAGTAGAAATACAAGGTTTTCGAAATGAATTTGTAGCCTCTTCTGGTAGTTTACAAAACCAGATTGATAATCTGGATGACATTTATGCTACCGATGCCGAACTTGTATCTGTTTCTGGGCATCTCCAATCTCAAATAACAGGATCAAGTGATTTACAATCAGCTTATGATGCTGGGGACGGGATAATCACTACCAGCAGCGGCAAGCCCGCGGAGCTGGATGGCACCGGAGAGTTGGTTGCTGTCACTGGGACCTTCACTCAGGGCTTAACTATTGGTTCTACTTCCGTTGACATCTATGAGAACTCAATCACAATAGATGGGGACAGAGTAGTAGTTGAACCTGATTTCGTCTCTGCTTCAGGGTATTTGGACAGTCGTATTACCTCCATGGATCCTAATGGTATTAGTTTCAAAGGGGCTATTGTTTCTAAAACTAACAACCAGAATCTCCCCAGCGGCGCTAATACCCCTGTTAACTTTCAGTCTGTACAGTATGATCATGGGGGTTGGTTTGACGCTTCTCAGCCAACCCGTTTCACGGTACCTTCGGGTGTTTCCCGGGTAGTAGTTTTTGCTAATGTTAGCTTGGAAAATAGTGGGGCTACGGGTAAGCAGCAGGTTAAGATTACCCGTAATGATCAATTTGGGCAGCCCGGATTTCCTATTGCAGGACACGCTCAGGAGACCAGCTCGTCAGATGATCTTTATAATGTTTGCACTGCCCCGATAGAAGTAACTCCCGGTGACTACTTTGAAGTTCAGGTATTTCATAATCAAGGGGCGGGGATCGATGTTTTTGGGACAGGAAATACCTGGTTTGGTATTGCCGCAGACAGGACTGGGTTTGAGATTCCTCTGGTTGGTGCTGGCAACGTAACCGTAGTTTCAGGTACTGACGTTATCACTATTTCTGGCAGCGGTTCTGGAGGAGGTGATCTAACCGATGCCATCGTGGGTGCCGGTGGAAACACCGTCATCTCTGGTTCCAACACAGTCACTGTATCTGGATTCCGCGATGAGTTTGTGTTGGCTTCTGGCTCTCTACAAGGCCAACTAGACTCTCACACGGGCGATGCAACGCTTCACTTCACTGAAGCCAGCATCGACCACACGAACATTCAGAACGTAGGTAGTAATACCCACGCCCAGATTGATTCGCACATCTCTGATAGCACCATTCACTTCACCGAAGGCTCTATCGACCACGACAACATCCAGAACAACGGGTCGAACAGCCACGCGGAGATCGATACACACCTCGCGGCTCTGGCCACCAGCGGAACTACTAATGCTTCTAACCTTTCCTCACACACCGGGGACTCCACCATCCACTTCACCGAAGGTTCCATCGACCATGGCTCTATCTCCGGGCTTGGGGATGACGACCATACCCAGTACACGCGCGCGGATGGAACTCGGGCGTTTACTGGTGACCAGAGTTTCGGAAGTAACAACATTACCGATGTGGACACTCTTTATGCCACTCTTATCAGCGGCTCTGAAGATGCCACCCTGGGAGACGCGGGTTTCGAGGGAGACGGGGTAGTAATCGATGGTACTCTAAGACGCTCAGTTCTGAAGTCCTCGGACATAGGAAGCAACCGTCTGATTTTGATACACAAGCATAGGCACGATACAACCTTCCCTCCAGCAGAAGCATTCTCCCGCTCTAATACAGACGACAATTCTCACGCTGCGGTGACTAACGGGCAAGCCCTTGGCCGGGTTTACTACACCGGTTATGCAGACACTGGTTACGAAGTCGCCGGAATGACCGAAGTTACGGTAGATGATAGCGGTGCTATTTCAGATTCGTCGATGCCCGGTGTCTTCAACGTCCGGCTGAACGATAACGGTAGTGCTGCCGTAAATCCTCCTGTTGTTGTCTCCGTTTCTGGTAGTGGAGGTATGGGTGTTGCCGGCGGGATTACTGCCCAGTCAGCGAACATCGGAACCGGTACCTTCACCGAATCTCTGACCATCTCTGGTGTTGCTGTCGACATCGCAAGTGGAGACGTCACGGACTACGGAGCGACTGGAGATGGCGTAACAGACGATACAGCAGCCATCCAGGCCGCTATGGACGCAGGGGGCGTTATAGTTGTACCATCGGGTGTATATTCTATAAATCAGGTAGATGTTACTTCCAAGGTAGACGTACGCGCATCTTCAGGGGCCGTCTTCCGGCAGCGCAGCACTGGAGATGAGAACATCGCTTGTATCCGGTTTACCACAGGCTCGGACGGCTCGACGTGGGACGGAGGACAGTTCGACGGTGACGCCAGTACCCATGCTTCCAGCTACACGGGCAGCACCGAGACCAACAAGCGCGTGTGGACTGGCATTCGGGTGGACGGGGCACCCGCGAATCTCCGCTTCCGCAACATCCACATGTACGACTTCCTGATGAGCGGCTTCTGGCACCAGAACGCTAACCAGACAGTGTGGGAGAACATTCTTATCGAGCGGTGCGGGAAGGCATTTATTTGTCAGAGAAACGATAGCGGAAGACTTGCCAACATCGTCTGCCACGAGATTCAAAACCGTAATAAAGCCATCTTCCAACACGCGATTGAGATTCGCGATGCCACCAATCTCACCGTGCTCGACATCGTCGTCACCGACTTCCAGCCGGACAACGCTGGTGTGGAGCCCACTCCCGGTGCGATTGCGTTCGAGCGGATGCGAGGTATGACTGCAGTCGGCCTCTCCGCCGACGGGTTTTCCGGGTCGGGCAAAGCAGGCATCGGATTCATTATCGACACCCTCGAGAAATCGAGCGTGACCGGCTTGCTGTGCCGGGACGGTTACGAGTCGGCTGCAACGGTCAACACATGCTGGGATTCCGCCATCGACCACTTCCACTTTGATCTGGCCTACGAGGACACCATCGGAGGAGGTGCCGAGGGAATCCGGATTCGAGGAGGAGGGCTCTTCCCGGCTATCGGAGACGGCACTGTGTCTGAGAACGCGAGGGCCAACGAGGGATGTAGGAATTTGCGTCTGTCGAATGGTCTCGTTATGCGTGCCGTGGGGCAGGGCTACCTGGTGCAGTCAGGGTTTGTGCAGTTCGTCAACTGTCACGCTCTGGGAAACACGCTGCACGGGTTCCAAAGCAATGAGAACTTGACGGGTGTGGGGACTTTCTCTGGCGGCAGTGCCGTCCCAGTAACTAACGTAGATTTACTGGGATGTTCAGCCACTTATAATGGGCTTACAGGCTTCTTTGTAGAAGAAGGCGCAAGTATGCAAATCATCGGAGGTTCCTATTCCAATAATGGTAGTGACACCACCGGAGGAAACCAGAGAGCCGGGATTAGATTACAAAATGCCTCTAAAATTCGCATCGTGGACGCAGATCTGGGCGACACCCAGGACTGGGCGACTAAGAGCCCCGGAGCCTCGTTCGAGCCTGGCAGCACCACCAACAACCAATTTGATTTGAGTTTGGTAGACCCCAGCTTTGTGCAGGTTGGCCAGTATCTGGTGCTCAAGAATGCCGATGGTTCTGGAGACGTGACGGCTAAAGTAATAGATAAGCGCAGAGATGACATTACGGTGGAGACATCAAGTCCAGTAACTTTCTCTGCTACGGGCAACACTTCTGCCCTAACAGGCACTATTTCTACCACCGGCGTAACGGTTAATGGGACATCGACCGCCTTTCTAACTGAATTAACCGGAAGGACTTATATTGTCAACGGCGGCAACTATCGACGTGTGATTCGGGTTAACTCAGACACTAGTGCCGTCATCGAAGAGGCGTTTCCGTCCGACCTGTCCGGTGCCAGCGTCTCCAAGCTGGAGATTGACGTGGACCCCTCTTCTAACAATCGCCAGCAATTTGGGATTAGGATGGAAACTGCTGCTTCGGGGATTTATGTGCGGGGTTTGTATGGGGAGGTTTCTAACACTTTCTGGAACTTCGCTGCTACCGCAGACCAGGGACTTGAGGCTGGGTC
Organism: Candidatus Altarchaeales archaeon; assembly: GCA_014729705.1. Lineage (GTDB taxonomy): Archaea > Altiarchaeota > Altiarchaeia > IMC4 > SCGC-AAA252-I15 > WJJK01. Next base: position 32,550 of record WJJK01000045.1, read on the forward strand.
GGAGGTGCTCGGAACTGTAAGGCAGGTAGCCTCCGCTTCTTCGATGTCTGTGCCTAAAATACAGAACGGTTTTTTCCGGGTTACTGGAACCAACTCAATACAAACTATCCCTGCCCATCCTGAAGGGTCTCAGATTACTCTGTTGTTTAATTCTACTGCTGATGTTGAACATAATGCCGGTAACATTTTGCTCCAGGGTGCCTCAGACTGGACCACTATATCCACCAACGATACTCTCACGCTCATAAGCGATGGTGTGAACTGGGTTGAGGTGGGACGTTCCGACAATTCTTAGTAGTTGCTTCTGTTCTCGGTTGCAGTTATTGAGAACAGTTGTTATTATTATATTGATAAATTTCTTGTGGGGCATAAGAGCAAGGAGATAAACTACGGTAAAAGAATACCTTGTAGTTACAAGTGGAGGTCCTTTAAATCAGGACCAACTAAAACGGGCGCGCCGGTAATGATTGGCTATTAGAGCGGTTCATTCAATCTGAAGATGGCTTAGTCTGGTATCATATTTTCCATAAGGGTTCAGGGGTTTAATCATCGCCAGGGAGTGGTTTAGTCCTAGGCAGAAACTGAAGTCTCCCCGCTTCATACCACTCTCTGGCCCAAGGTTAGGAGATTTATTATGGCATTCTATTTGTTTGTACTTTTGGTTGTAAGTTTTGCTGTTGAGGCATTAACAGAAATAGTAATCAAGTCTGAGGTCTTTCGTCCCTTTAGGGAGCTTATTTTCAAGTTAGGGCCCTTTTTCCAAAAGCTGTTTACTTGCGGCTATTGTTTTTCTGTGTGGGTGGCTCTGGCGGCTGTGTCCGCCGTGCCAGATCTTGTATTGCCATTATCAGGTGTTTTTGGTGTCAACATGCTGCTAACTATTTTGGTGGTACACCGACTTTCCAATGTAATACACAACGTTATCGATAAGTGGACAGATAAGTACTACAGTATGTCTCATGTAAATAGTGGAGATTAGGTTTAAGGAAAGGAGTTAATCGTGGAAGGTTTTATACGGAATGAAACAGGAAGGGCAGTTTTCAAGCTTCAAAGACCTCTTCCTCCCGGATCTGTTCTTAAGTTGGAGGATGCCTACATGATTGTAGGTGAAAAGAGTGGGAAAAATAGAGGCATGGCCTTTGTTAAGTGGCTCAAAGAAAACGTTTTTCGGGAAGAAGGCTGGGTTTTCTACAAGGAAGAAGGAGTTCCTTACTCCGTTGGTTCTCAGGCTAAAAAAGCCCGTAAAGTGAACTCTTCCAGAGTAGAGAAGTCTGTTTCAGAAGAAGAAAAGGTGGACGGTGTTGCTGCTGGTGGTGAGCCTGTAGAAGAAGCCTCTCCTAAAAAGGAGCGCGTGTCTCCTTCCCGGGGCGCAGGCCGTAGATTAGTTAGAAAGAACAAGAAGATCTCTAAGAACAATAACACCGCTGCTTCCATAATCGATGCCGATGCTGCGCAGGCCCGTCGTATCGTTAGCAAAGTAAAGGACCGGTCAGTTCTCAAGAAGGCTCTCGCTCTGAGCAACCATTTCGCAAATAAGGAAGAGCATCGTCGCTTGATTCAGAGGAGACTCGAAGAAGTTTACTAAAGGAGGAATTTCGTATAAATGTCAGTCCTCAAGCCTATCATTGATAGCATTGTCAATGGTACTTTGACGATTACTGCAACGTCACCCTCGGCCGTGGGGACGATGTTTGATAAGATTCAGATCTTTAGGGCTACTTCTGTAAATGGTCCCTTCAGTCTTATAGCCACTATAGATTTTTCTTCTCCTGCAGCCTACTGTGATTTAACCAGTACTCCTAAACTTTATTACAAAGCTCAGTATTACAATAGTACCACTATGGTTTCCAGTACGTTTTCTGATGTGGCACAGGAAACTGGTGTATTCTCCGAGTATAGCGTACCGGAAAGCACGGCTACCTATCCGCCAGAGTTGGCTCTTTCTGACAACGATAGGGAAATCGTTGAGTCTATAAGGATAACCGTAGGAGATAGCGGTCTGATAGAGCGGGATCTTTACGATTCTTCTGACCCGCAGTCGGCAGCTGCTTGCGCTGCTAATATAGACCCAGCTGGTTGTACTTGGGAGTTAACAGAATGGAAAGGTTGGCCACAAAAGGTAGTTCTTAATGGGGAAGAGAAGACCAACATCAACGACCCTCAGGTACTTGGTTATCGCTACCTTGTTTTTAGTGGTTCTGGGCCGTGTATTACAGGCTCTTTAGACGTTTTCTATAACCACTTCCGCTTCTCCGATCGTGAGATTTTATTGGCTTACGATCGGGCCAGAAATCTTTTGATTACTTGTGGTTTGCCGGAATCTAAGGTTACGACAGAGATGCGTATAATGCAGGCTGCCATTCTTCTTCTTGAAGGAGAGATTAGGGAGCTGTCTCAAAATGCGTTCCGCATTGTGGATGGAGATACTACCTATGATAATAGTGCTACCATTCGTTCCCGAACTACTGATTTGGAGGACCTCAAGAGAAAGATTGACAGACTGATTGAATGTGCTCGCTATGAAGCGGCGTACGACATCCAAGGTTGTAGGATAGACTAATGCCCAAAAAACTGGTCACCAACAAAATGAAGAAGGACTATAAAAGGCTGATGTCTCAGCTTGTTAGAGATCTTTCCCAGGAGCTGGTAATAGTTCAGGAAAGTCCTATGTTTGTAGATTGTCCTAACTGTTTTGAAGCAGGAACCCTTATAGAGACACCTTTTGGAATGAAGAAGATAGAAGACTTCCAACCAGGGGATTATATTTTGGACGGCAATGCAGAGCCTCGACTTGTGGATAAAGTATTTCATAGACATACTGACGCATCTTTCACGTCCATTTTTACACACGGTAACAATGTGGGGTTGACAGCCACTTCCAATCACCACTTAATGGTACATGAAAACAGGGGCACAGCCTACCATCCCATTTTAGGTGGGTCGAAAGAAAAAGAGATAGGTAACATACAAAAAGGCGATATAGTTTCTAAAGCGATCAGAAAACTACCCCAAGAGCCTTTAGAAAAGCTATGGGTTGATTGGAAAACAAATACACATGGACCTAAAAAAGTTTTGCCAGAAATCTTGGAAGTTACCGATGATTTCTTATTTGCTGTGGGTTTGTATTTGTCCGAAGGCGTTACAAGCAAAAGCCGAATAGTAAGTTACTGTCTTAATGACTTGGAAGAAGAAATAGGTCATAAAGTTTGTGCGTATTGGAAATCGGTTGCAGAATGTAACTACACGATGTGTACTAGAGGAGGGGGTAGGAATAGGATTTTTGAGATATATAGTTCTTATTTGGCTGATCTATTAGATAGTTGGTGTGGACACGGCGCGCAAAATAAAAAAATACCCACCTCCTTGTATTACAGGTTGAATGCCCGTCAAACTTTAGTGTTGTTGTTTGGTTTGTTTGTCGGCGCTGGTCATTATGAAAAACAATATGATAGTGTGGTATTTAGTACTATTTCTAAATCGTTGGCATATCAAGTTTACAATCTACTTCTATCTTGTGGATTCGGTGCCAGTATACTTTCTCAGCCTAGTAAGGTGGGATCGGACGGCATTTTTAGACAAGAATCGTTCGTAGTTAGATATTGGACAAATAAAGATAAGGCACAAAGAGGGACAATAAGAACTGAGGATAGAATCTATCAGGTAGTAAAATCTGTAGCGCACAGTCATAAATCAGTACCTGTTTGGAATCTAGAGGTTCAAACCGAACACAGTTATATTGCAGATGGCTTTAGTGTACAGAACTGCATATGGGATTCTGTTAATAAAAAATCCTCTAATGTCTTTGATGGTTCTTTTACGTCCGCAACTACTATTTTTTCTGGTACCAGTGAGGAGCGGGTTATAAATCCTATATCTTTCACTGTTGGACGTTGTCCTGTTTGTATAGGTGAAGGTCAGATTTTTACCAACAAAGAAATCTGCATTCCTGCTATGATAAATTTTTTCTCTGGAACCGGCATGCGCCGTGGTTTATTTATGAGCACTGCTGCAGGTAAGGAAGGGATGAACTTGGTGGTGGTTAAGACTCTCGCCTGCCACTATGAACTTTTACAGAACAATGAAACTTTTTTTATTCATAACAATGTTAAATGTGTGAAGTTCAAGCCTCCTTTCCTAAGAGGGTTGGGTGGAGAAGAGACTGTTTGTGAGACTATTCTTCAGACTGCCGACGAAGGACAAAGGACTTCTGGTAAGTTTGGTGGTGGAGACAAGTTAAGTCGAGATGATGATCCAAGAAAGAGGATAAGAGGTCCTTCTGATATTCTGGATCAGAGAGGTAAACTGAGAGGTAGGTAATGAGTTTCAAGGTAAACGTAAAGTTAGACGTTCCTTCTCTTAAGAAAGCCATCGAGAAAAAACAGAAGCTTGTTAGAGATAACATCGTTACCGTGATCCGAACCGAGGCCATCCCCCATCTAATAGATCTTATTATGCAAGGGTATGATGATTTAAGCGACAGGGCTGATCAGCTTCCCGAAGACCCTACCAATCCTGCTAACTGGAGAACAGAGTTTCGCAACAAACTTGAGCGGGACTTTGAACAGAACTTGATTTTCTCTGACAACAGGATTATTGTTCGTTTAGGTGACAAGGAGTTTATGGGCTACGACAGTAGTGGGCGCGCCCCGGAAGGAAACGAGCCCCTTGTATGGTTAGTTTACTATATAGAAGGTCTCGCTGGAGATTGGGGATTCATTACTCCAGAGCTCTATGAAGAACTTAGAGGTAGAGGTTCTTACGAGGCGGACTGGGGCCGTTTTGGACAGGGATTTCTCATTAGTCGCCAGCAGTTTGAAGATGAGGGTTGGAGTGATTTGATTTCCTTTGATTCTATTAGACATCCTTTCTCTGGATTTTCTCCTGTAGACATTTTTACCGAAGCCCTACGGGAGTTTACTTTTAGAAGGTTTGTAGAGAAGGCTATCAAGGCCGCTGCTGAAGGGAGGAAGCTATGACCGTAACCTTAGCCAGAATGGAGGATATGAGTATCCAACACTGGCTTAAGCACGTCCTTCTTCCCTTGAAATGGGTTGAGAAAGTGGTTAATGCTCCACTTACTTTTAACCCCGATAAAAATCGTTTTGAGGCTCAGATAGTTTGGCTTCCAAATTTTTTAGATGAGGGACGGGGTTGGGTAATCTTTGAGCCCCAGGGAGTGAACTCCTGTGTCGTTAATAACATACCTGCTACCGAGCAAACAAGCCGGGTAACGGTATACAATCAATCAGGTTCAGAAATAGATCGTAGCCACTACACTATTAACTATGCGGACGGTGCTATAATAGCCAGTGGTGGAAATACTACTCCAGACGGTACTCCTACTACCATTGATTTTACCCAGCACTACGTTTCTGTTGTAGACGGCTGGCCGGGGGTAGACCCTCCTGCTGCCCCTCTGGTGGCAGTAGAGATGGGTCCCTACAGAAAGGACCCTCTTCAGTTGGGTCCTGGAAGAATAGCCAAGAGGAATGTATCTGTACACGTATTTGCCACGTCGAGCGCAGAGAGGGATGATCTGACTGAGTTCCTTTATGATGCGTTTTATAATCGACACCTTCCCGTTTTTGACTTTAGAAAAGGGGAGCCACTTAAATACGATGGAACTTATAACAGCGATTGGTCTGGGGATCTCCTGAAACTTAACAATAATGATGATGCTCTTTTCTATTTTAGAGATGTTCGAGCTGAGCCCATTAGTGTTAGAAAAGAATGGGGAGACCTGAACATGTGGAGATCTAAGGTTTCCTTTATCGCTGAATCCTACCGACAGGGCTTGGATTTCAACGCCCTGTAGCAAGGGGTGCTGCCGCACCCAGGCACGGTACAGGACTTTCCTCCAAAGTTGCCTCACTTTGGTAGGCACCGCACATTTCCCCCAATGTTGCGAAAATCAAAACTCGTAAAGGAGGAAGACCTGAAATGGCAAGACGTAACCGAATTATCTACCCAAGCAATTCGGTTTGGGCAAACGGTAATGTGCTGTATCGGGTACAGACCTTCGGTTCAACCACCGCGTTTAACACCGAAGACGTCTTCGAACTTGGTCAGCTAAAGGTTATTGACGTTGTGGATGACTCCCCAACGGTTACCGTAACCATTGAAACTGGCGAGTTCGGCTCTCTATCCAACCTTTACCATCTGTCTAACCTTGAGTTTGATAGCGTTATTTCCAATGACGCTGTTGCTGCTTCTGGTCACTTGACTGTGGTAAGTGGACTTGGAGATGATGCAGTTAACATTGCACACTACCACGGTGTAGCCCTGACTGACTTCGGTCTTTCTGGATGCGAGACTGGTTCGGCTGTTGAGATTTGGGCGCCCATTCAGAATGAGTGCTCTCTCGGTACCGACAATGACGAGATTGATCAGACTATGTATCTGCCACGAGTGTTCGTCAACTCTATTGAGTGGACCTACTCCGCAGGTGCTAACGCGGCTGAAAACTTCGGTGCAGAAACCGATGCTAAGTTCTGGTTTACAAATGATGGTAGGTTTATCTCTAATGAGGAGTTCGTATACACTTCTTCCCCACCAGAAACTGACACCAACACAGGTGTAACTGGTGGTACCGGATTTAAGGTTGACGCTTCCGAGACCTCGGTTTACCTTGGTCTGGATCAGAATGCTGCTACTGCCGAGCTTGTTTCTACTCGCTCTACCGGTCAGCTTGCGTTCTTACGCTTTGACGTGTTCGGTACTCCTTCAGTAAGGTACTACAACCGATCTACCAAGACTTCTTTTGAGGTCCCGGTAGAGGCTGGTACCGCTGCTAAGGCAGGTACTTACGTATACGACAGTACTGACAACCAGCTCTATGAGCCAACTGACTTGACCACCAACAACGAGCTTCTTGGTGAGGCTAAGGCAGATGGCGACATTCTGTTCGTTGTCTACGCTGCTAATCACTACGCCCGCCGATGGGAAGATCTTGATTCCACCACTCAGACTGACCGTGGTGGTGCTAAGAGCACTTCCAAGATGGCTACGCGTCGTGACGCAGAGTACTTTGCTCCGATTGAGATTGATCCAGGTGATAAGCCCGAAGACGTCGGCGCTGTTCGTCAGGGTCAGATCGAGATCTACCTCGTTGATAAGGACGTTCTACCGCCCGACTTCAATCTCGACAATGAGCTTGCTCTTAGAGTAACTTCCGTAACTATTACGGCAGATCTTACTCGTGAGCCGCTCTTTGAGCTCTCGCACCTTCGACCTTACGACCGATCGTTGACTTTCCCGATTCCATTCACAGTAACTGTTGAGACAACCGCATCCGATCTTACCGAGTATGCAACCTTCGCTTCCAAGAAGCAGGGAGTTGCAATCGATTTGACCACGGATGAGGTTTCCATCTACGACTTCATGTCCGCTAATGAAAGACTCGACCTTGTCGTGCTCATTTATCAGCAGACAGATGAGGAAGCAGGTGGTGTAGGTTCTCAGCGAAGAGTGGTAACTCGAGAGATGGTTGGTGATGAATACTATCAGAGAGGACAGAGGTTCATCTATTACGATGGCACCACTTCCGATCCTGATACTGGTATCAACTACGGTACTAGCATCCCGGTTTCTCCAACAAAGGATAACACTCACCGCGAGCGACCTCTTAAGACCGTTATTGCGAAGGATCTGCGAATCACTGACGAAGCGTACAACCTCACCCTTGGTGAGAACGCTACTCAGACATACGGTTTCCGAGGTACCAACCGAGTCTTCGCCGTTCTTGGTGAAGTCGATACTGGTGACCTTGTTGCCGATCCTGGATTCCAGGTCAATCCGGACGCTCCACGAATCTTCTAAAGGTCGATTTTCTGCTGTCCCGGGTCCCGCCCGGGGCAGCAACAAGTTCCTCCGTCTTTCGGAGGGGTAAGGAATGAGTTTAAGGGAAAGGAGATTATTCTCATGGTTTCCAGGGAAGAAAAGTCCCTGGGTAAATCCCAGGAAAAGCTCAAGAGAGATGTGGAGAGAAGCGTCCTCAAGAGCGCTGATGAGATCCTGAACATTGCTGAAGTCGCAATAGCTGATTCCCAGCGGTACAGGGCTTTTAGATCTAAGGTTCTTCGTTCAGTCAATGACGCTGTTCGGGAAGTTAAGAAGAACCTTGATCTTCATTACAAGGTGGTGTACGTGCCTACTAACGAAGACGTTATAGAGGTACAGCAGCCAAGAGTTAGAAGTTAGGCAAAGGATAAGGAGACATAAATGGCAACCGCAAAGGACGTCAAGGACGTGCTGGATACACGTCGCGAGTTTACTCTTGAAAACCCTGACGGAGAAACTGAAAGTTATTTTATTGCCCAGCCGAGCGCTGCGGACATAAGAAAAGCAGATTGGCAATACTCCAAGGTTTATAACCAGGCTATTGTTGATGGTTTTTTAACTCAATCCCAGATGTTGGAAGTTCTTAAGGACAAGGGTATTCTTTCCGAGGAGTACACCGAGCAGCTTGAGAGCGTGAGAATCAATCTGGCAGCAGAACTTTTTAAGCTTGAAAATCTCGGAAATGAAACCCCCGATGATGACCGTGAAGCTGTTGCTATGGAAGTGGCGCGCTTAAGAGATCAGCTCTTCCGGCTAAATCAGCAAGTTAACGGTCCTATGGGGAATACCTGTGAGAACTTAGCCGAAGATGCCCGAACCGAGTTTCTAACCAGTAGGGTAGTTCAGAAGCAAGATGGATCTCGTCTGTGGGAAACCTTTGATGATTATCAGAACGAAGAAAACTCCGGTTTATCTGTTAAGGCTCGTTTTGAAGTTATGCTTTGGATGCAGGGACTTGAAAGCAACTTCATGGAAAATACTCCAGAGCAATCTACTCTCAGGGAAGTAGCCCAAAAGAGATTAGACAACGCCCTTGAAGAGGCCAGAAAATCTGCTTTGGAACAGTCTGAGAAAGAAGAAAAGGAAAAGCGGTCCGGAGAAGATTCCGAGAAAACCAAGGCTGAGAAGAAGGCTCCACGAAAGAAGAAGACTCCTAAAAAGAAGGCTTCCTCCTCCAAGAAAGAGGAGAGTTCTCCTGCTCCCAAGAGACGAAGAGGTCGTCCTCGAAAGGATGAGAAGAAGGAAGAATAATGTCTGAAGAGGGGACTTCTGGGGAGAAGATAAGTCTTTCTTTTCAAGAAGTGGAATCTCTACTGGATTCTGTTCTTAATAACCAAAGACTCCAGCAAATAGACTTACCTGATGGCTCTCCGAGATTTGTTGTTTTTTGTTTTCCGACTGGCCCAGAACTTTTGGCTGCTCGCTATACGAGGGACAAGACTTTGGCGGAGGCGGCAGCCGAGGGTTTGCCCACCATAGAAGAAATGGATAGGCAGATACAAGAGAGGGGTTTACTTGAAGACGTAGACCAGAGTATAAAGGATTTGGAAGAACGTCTTGAAGGACAAAGGGCCATTCTTAACAAGACACAAATACCGGGGCGTAGATCGGCCGTAGAAGAAGTTATTAGCAAGATACAGAGTGATCTTTATGGCCTTAGATCTAAGAAAGAGTCCTATTACTATTTAACCCAGGAAAGAAAAGCCGATGAAGTTTCTTACAGATACTTAGCCTGGGCATCTACTTATTCTATTGAGGGTGGTAAGTATTGGAAGACCTTTGACGATTTTGAGAATGAGACAGACATTTATTTTCAAACTGAAGTTCTTGGGCATTTTGCTAAATTTAACTCAGGTCTTCCTGCCAAAAAGGTCCGTTACCTAGCCCGACATAATCTTTGGCGCATACGTTTCGTAGCAGCCACCAAAACGGGGGCGGGACCGTCCCTGTTTTGTCGTAGATTTAATGATTTGACTCCAGACCAACTTGGCCTCCTATACTGGAGTAACTATTATCAATCCATTTACGAAATGCTTCCGGATGATCAACCTGATCAAGAGATCATCGAGGACGACGAGAAGCTTGATAAGTACATGGAGGATTATTTCAAGCAAAAGGAGGCGGAGAGGAAAGAAGGAAAGGCTGAAAAGAGGAGCGATGTCTCTGGACATCCTAAGGGTTATAAGCCCAAGCTTAACGCTTGGGAGCGAGGAGAGGAGCTAATCATTACCCCTTCCCACCCAGAATACCAAAGTCTGGCATACACCGAGAAAAGAATAAACGCCCCTGAGGGCACTTCTGAGGTAGAAGTTATTTCTCCTAATAGTAGGAGGGCCAGGAACAGAAGAGCCCAGGCGCGAAGCCAGTCCAGTATGCGTGGAAGGAAACGATAATCCTACGGCGGAGGAAAAGGTAGTTGGTAGAAGAGAGCTTCAAGCTTAATCTAAATATAGAACTTGATGAAAGTGGCCTTGCGGGACTTCAAAAGCAGATAGAAAGAAGTGTAAATAAAGCTTTCTCTGATGCTTTTAGAAAGGTCAAGTTGCCTACGCCCGGCGCTACAGGAGGTGGCGCTGGTCCTACTCCGGCAACTGCACGAAGTGCCCGTGAGGCTATTTCTGTATCTGGGCAAGATCTTGGAAAGAGTGTCCAGCAAGCTTTGAGAGGCGAGCTACGCGGATTCGAAGCTGCTGCTAAACGTATGGAACAGGCGGTAGACAGATTGGCGCGCGTCATGGGAGGAGGACGCGGAGGCGGAGCTGCTTCTGGAGGCCCTTCCAGAAGACAACAACAGGTTGAGGAAGTTTTTAGGGCCCGCGTTGGTCGTATATCCGAGATGCGAGGGAGGCAAAGAACTGCCCGAGAAGCTGGAACTCCTGCCGGAGAACGAGAAGCCGAGCGCCTTGAGGTGGAGATAGCCAGAGAAAAGAAAAAGGCTTTTAGAACAGCACAGAGACGCCAGCGCCTCCAGGAACAGTCTGCTAAGGCGGCCGAAAGAACTGCCAAGTCTGAGGAAGACCTAGCCCGCTCCACAGAGAAGCTGGCGGCTGCACGTCGGAGAGAGGCTGCTGCTACCGAAAGCAGAGGGCGTCAAGGTGCCGGTCCTTCCGGCCCTGCCCCTACACGTGGAAGAGAACAGGTAGCTTCCCGGCAAGTAGGTGCTTCCAATCAACAGACAGGTGCTAATATAGATGTCACCCGACGTTCGGGTTCTCAAAGGACCGCCGGATCCACTGGAGAAATTGTAACCGATGCCCCTCGTATTCGCGATAACAGAGTAGGTACTGTACAGGATAGGCCTCAGTTTAGAAAGGAAGCACAAGAAAGAGAGAGGGCCAGGGCCGGAGCCGGTGCGGAATATATAAAGAGTGCTCAGGCTACCTCCGAACGGGTTGCTGCAAGCATAGGAAAGCTTGAAGCGGCTATTAGAACTATGCCTCAGTTTAGGGATGTTGATCTTTCCAAGGCTCTTGGGCTGCCAGGCAAGGAGTCCCTTGGTGTTGGTAGAGGAGCAGCTGCCACCGTTAAGCTTCCTTCTGGAGAAGAGAGGGTTATACGCCAGGCAGTTAATATTCTATCAGATGAGATGGGCAAAGTTTCTGTTGAGGCTGGGGACGTAATCTCCAAGCGTATTGACAAATTGCTTTCCAGTGAAGCTATGAGTAAGATAGGTAAGACAGCCCGTTTCCGACCTGAGCGCGCCGAAAATATGCTCAGGGCGGAAATAGGCAAGATATTTGAAGCTCCTAAGCTTGAATCTACTAAGGTAATGGGCGGTTTTGCTACAGCCGGACAGTCCCATATGACTTTCAAGCCTACAGAAGAACAGCGCAAAAGAATAGCATCCAAGGCCCCTGGGGCAGAGCAGATAGCAGAGGCTATGGTAGTTCTGCAGGAAATGTCCAGGGAATCCGAATCCTTCAAAAAGGCAGGGCTTGAGGTTGTACATGTTTTGGGTATGGCGGAGCAGGACGCTGCTGCAATGGCAGATTCTATCGAAGCTTTTGCTAAGGGAGCTTCTGATAGTATAGAGGGAATTGTTCAGACAAGAAATCTGGCGGCTATGGGTGTTGGTGGTGCCGGAACTATGAGACAAGCACGTTCCTTCCTTGTTACCCAAACACAAGAGATGGTAGGGGGAGAGGAACCCAAGATTAAGGGAATAGGAGAAGAAGCAGCATACGCTGGTGATATTTTTGGAAAGAGAGCGGTAAAGCATCTCAAAACTGCTGTTGTTTCTGCGGACCTTATGCCCGAGCTTAAGGAAGATCAGTTCCTACTGGACAAAAAAGCAGCAGAACAGATGGGTATGATAGAGAAAAAGAGTAAGCTTGTTAAAGATGTTGGTGAGGACATAGTTCCTGGTATGAAGTTGCAACATAAGCAGGTACTGGGGGCTGATGTAAAGGGTAGAGCTGTAGAGTTTGACCTTAAAGGGGCTGAGGCCGAGGTTAAGAGAGTAGAAAAAGTCATAAAGAATGGTGTTGAGGCTTGGAAGATTCATTATGAAGAGCTCAACCAGATGGTTACGGGTGGTAAGATGACCACCCGCGCCGGCGGTAAGGGTATAGTACGAGTTGAGGAGGATATTGCCGGTAAATACGGTCTTCCTAAGGGAACTCAAGTGGCTATGTCGGCTGAAGGTATGGCCAAGAGAGGCGATTTAAGGAGCATGATTGAGATGCATGCTTCTAACATTTCTGAGGCTACTACTAAGTCAGGACAAGAAGTGGCTGACATGATAGTAGATAGAATGAAGCACGGTTCTGATTATATGGGAGAAACCATTGATCAGGCCATAAAGAACGTCGCGTCTGAGTTAGGTATTAAGGGCTATACTGGTGCAGAGGTTATGCGGGAAGGTCCTCTGGCTAAGGGCAAGGGAGGCGAAGCGGCAGTTATGACCGGTGAGCTGGCTTGGATGCGCCTGGCAAAGGAGGGACAGAGAGGTCCGGCCCCTGTGGACCCTCGTTTCTTGGATAAGCCCGCCCAACAGGCCATGGAGCAGCGCGCCGAAACTGTTGCCCAGTCCAAAGCCATGCAGAGTGAGATGTCAAAGGTTATAGAAAGTAACTACGAGTACGTAGCTACCTTGCAGTCTATTGCTGGCGCTACGGACGAGGTCACAGAAGGTTTGAAGGAAGTCAAGCCGGAGAGATTCAAAGGACTCACTGGCGGAATGATGGATCCTTCTACACTTAAGGGAACCCTCTTAGATCCTGATCTTGCCGAGCCCCTAAAGGTTATGTTGCCCAAGAGGGGTGGCGGTGAGGAGGCTATGCGCTTGCCCTCTATGGGAAGGGGTCTGGGTAAGCGTGATTATTTTGAGACTGAACTAGGTCAGGTGGGTGCCAGTGACATAACTAAACTTTATGATAAAATAATCCAGCAAGCCAAACAAATAAGAGTGGCTACTGGACAAGTAGACATTACCGAGGATGCTGAGGCTTATGGAGAGGCAGCTCAAATAACTTCCAGGGCCATGAAGGACCAGATACAAACGATCTATAAGTTGGGTTCTAAAACTGAAGAAGGTAAGGCGGCGATGAAAGAGTTCATCGATTCCTTTATGCCTTTAATAAAGCAGCTTGAAGGACCTGCAGGTATTGAGTATCAGAAGGTAAAGAAGACAGGAGAAAGGGAAACAGTTGCTTATCAAGGTACCGCAGAAGAGTACGTACAGAGCCGTAAAACTCTTGAACAAAAGATGTTCGGTATTCAGGACTTGCTGTCTGAAAGATCGGCCCGCCGGGCCAAAGTAAGTCCTCAGAGCGCTTGGGGTAGGCAGGGTTATGTCGCAACCGAAAACGTACCTCGCGCAGGTGCTATGTTTGATCCTAAAAATGCAGAAGTACTTAGAAAGTCTATGGATCTTTTGGGAGTATCCTTAGAGGAGGATGCGGAGCATGTTGACAAGCTTCATGACAGGTTAGAGAGGCTTAAGTCAATACTTGTAGAGACTCTGTCCATGGCAGGTGTAGGAACCGCGGGCGGACGCCCTGCTTCCGAGTCTTTGCGCCCCTACGCTCAGGCCATGGGGGGCGGTATAGCTGAGGCACCTATGGGGGTCGCTACAGAGTTTAGAACAGATATATCTGCTTCTCTTGCGAAGGCTAAAGAAAGATTAGAGCAGCTGGCTGATTCTGGTAAGAACGTAGATCAGGCCCTTGCGGCGGTGGAGAGGATTTCTGCCCTCCAGACTGATGTGGAAGGTTTGCCTCGCGACGCTGTTATGTTGAGTGAGACAGATTATGAAAATCTCAAGCAGTCTATTATGAAGCGGCAGCGAATAGGCGAAGCTGAAGCCACCAAGAGAATGGAAAGAGGTGTTTCTCTGCGCTACCCAGTGACTGGTGGTCAGAGTATGCAGGCAGTTAAGATTCTAAAAGATACAATGGGTAAGCTACCGGAAGGTAAGATTGGCGTTGCAGGACCTCCTGCCGGAGAACCTGAGGACATTGAAAAGGTCACAGGTCAACTTAGTGAGTTTAGAGCTTCCCTTGCCAAGGTTATAGAGGATAATAAGGGTTTCGGTGCTGAAGCGGATCAAGCACGCTCTGAAATAGCCGAACTGGATCCAGTTATAGAGGGACTTCGACAGTCTTTCCTTAGCGCTACTCAGAATCTTGATTTCGACGGAGACAAGATTGCTGTATTTGGAGCGCTGACAGAGGAGGCATCGAAGTCTCTTCGTACGTTCACTGAAGTTGCTATGAGAGGAGGAATGTCCTTTGAAAACATAATGAGTACTATTTTGACTGCTTCCAAGGGCAAGCCTGGCGGAGGAATGGGAGGTGTCGAAGAATACGCTCAGTTGTTCGGCCAGGTTGCTAAGGGCAGGACTGGTAAGTACCGTCAAGCAGTTATGGCTCCTGACACTACAGAGACTACGCGTTTTGAGTCCACAGCCCACACAGCCGGAAAGTTGTCCGTTAGTTTGCTCACTGATGCCTTCAATAAGCTTCAGATGTCTATTCTAGGGGGAGCTGAGCAGACCGGAGACGCGATGTCTACTGCGGTAGAGCGTATAATGTTGTTTATTAACAAATCCCTGGCACAAAAGCACGGCGGTGGGGGAGCCGGCGGGGCTGACCCTATGGAATTTATAGAGTCCTTCCGTAGAGGACCTGAAGGTCTTAAGGAAATCTTTTCCGGTATGGATGAGATGGGAGATGATATCTACGGAGAGCTCGGTAAGTTCAACAAAGAATATCGTGAGCGTATGTACAACATGCTCATCGCTCAACCAAGAGATACTGTTCAAGAGTTAGCTAAGCAAGCTGGGGTTTTGGAGAGCGAAGCGGACCTAACTCCGGAAACTTTTATACCTGTTATAAAGGACATGGTTAATGAGCTGGACCTAAAGGGACAGTTTAAGCGTATGTGGGAAATGCTTGAAGACAACATGAAGCAATCTCTTATGAAGGAGGGTATGTCTGCGGAAGAAGTATCTGCCAAGATGAGGGATATGCTTACAAAGCCTACCAAACAGACTGGTAAACCGGCAGGACTGGATCTAAATAGACTGATGAAGAACATGTTCCCGGAGTACAGGGCTACCCGAAAGGTAGGGGTAAGGGAGATGGAGGGAGAATCTCCTATGGGTAAAGCCCAACAAGTACTTAAGATGTTGGGGCTTCATGTGGCCGAGAGAATAGAAGAGACAGAGGAATACTTTGATGAAGACGTAATACAAGGGGCAGCAGTACAACTTATATCTAAGATTCATTCTTTCTTAGAGTCTGTTTCTGATCAGTTTGAGATATCTACCACTGCTGAGTTTGCCCAGAGACTCGGAAGAACTCCCGAACAAGCTGCTGGAGTAAGAGGTCAGTACATTAGAGGAAAGGGCGATGAGCCTGGTAAGATAATGCTTTCCGAGGAGAAAATTTTCAAGCCCCTTATAGAGGCCATTGCTACCTTGGATAGGGTCGCTAAGGGAGAGATACCTCCAACAGTTGAAGCTTTCCAAAGCCTTGGTGAGGCTTTGTCTAGGTTTGCTTCTACCATGTCCCACGAAGGTATCCATAAGGCCGCAGACCAGTTCCCTGAAGTTATACAAAATCTGGTCCGACGTATAACTTCCTCAAGTGGTGATCTAAGCCAGCACTCGGGAGCTATTTATGAAGCCTTAAGTAAGCTTTCCAATGTGGCTAAACTTAGAGGTAAGTTTGAGCAGGTTTCCAAGGCCCAGAAGGGAGGTGCTACTGAGTTTGCAGGGATGCCTATAAAGGAGGCCAAGCAGGAGATAGGTCGTCGTTTGGCCAGAGTTTCTACAGAGGAGTTAGTCGCTCACCTGGCCGATCGCCAGAAGTGGCAAAAGGTATTTGGTCACCTTCCAGAAACTGTACAGCAAGCAGCCAGGGATGCATTTGAAGAACTCTCCCAGTCTGCACCTGACATTGTAAAGCCTGTTCAGAATTGGTCAAATGAAATTCTATCTTCTCTTGTTGAAATAATGACTTCTACTTTCCAAGGACAAGGTGTGGGGGCTGCCAGAGAGGCTGCCCAGCAGAGAAGAGATGCCTTGGAGTCGGGGGAGCCTTACCCCGGTAGAGAAAGATTCCATCAAATGCGCGAAGTTTTGGGTAAGGGAGAAGAAACCCTGGCATATGGTAGAAGAACCCATGGACTTGCTCCTTTTCAGAAAGCAGAAGGAAGAGTTGGTATAGGTGGTCGCCTCGAAATAGGAGGGGAGCAGGTAGTAGGTCAGATAGGTGCCCAGGTACGCAATCTTTTGGAGAGCGCTCTTAGAGGAGGAGCATTTGATGATCCTGGTGCTGCAGCTGAGTTGGAGAAAGATTTTAAAGCCGCTGCCCGTCAGTACTATGAGGCTTTGAAGGGCCTTGGTAGGGATCAGTTTAGCGGAAACGCTTGGAAGGAATACAACAAGGTTCTTCTCGAGTTCCAGGCAGCTGAGGCGCAGTCTCTTATAAACAAAGCGCGCCAGATGGAAGAGCAGATTTCAGAAATGAGAAAGGCAGGTCAGACTGACATGCCTGAGTTCCGCGATCTGCTGGATAGATTTAATGAAACGGTTCAAGAACTTTTCCGTTCCTACGAGAAGAACATTAAGTTAGGAGGCAAAGGAAGAGGTACTGCCTCCGGACTGGCCGTTACCCCGGACCAGCTAATCTCTGAACCGGCATTGGAGATGGGTGTTAAGCCTACGGGCGCACAATATCAGCAAGTAATGCA
>WJJK01000046.1 GCA_014729705.1 Candidatus Altarchaeales archaeon
CTAAATCACAAAGCTTAAGAATTCTTGATTCGATATCATGAATTTTCTCACGGATCTCCTGCGAGAAAGGCTTTCTTAAGGTGTCAATGTAATTTACAAAAACCTCTTCGTCTGTCCCGGTGTTCTTTCGACCCCCAATCCTGAGAGGGGGGTATTTCAAAATAGGTAACCACCCTCCCTGGTAAGGCCCGAAGGTGTCTGTAGGCTCATCTGTTTTGGAAGTATACGGCCACACCAGACCCCCGTAAGGATAAATCTCGTTCCGATTAAACTCCCCGGTATCTTCATCAACGGTTACCGTAGCTTCATCCGGAATGAAAAAGTGAGAGATGTCAAAAGGGTTACCACCATTAGCAACATATGCCTGTATAAGTTTTTCCAGGGAAGAGCCTGGGGAAACCATAAAGGAAACCCTCTCCTCAGAGACTCTTATTTTGCCGGACCCCTCTTCTTCCTCTCGTTTATATCCCACAACAATGTGTCCGATCTTCGACAGCTCAGAATCTATAACTGCGATTCTTTTGGCAACATCTCTCCTCTCTCGAAGAGCGAAAGTCCTCAAAGCTCTCCAGGAACCTTGGCGAAATTTACCTAACCAACCGAAACCCATTCGTACCCCCTAACTCAAGGCAGAAGAAATCATCTCCCAGAAGATATCGTTAAATATGGTGGATCCCACCAGTAAAAATACCGCGCCGCCCCCATAAGAACCATAAGTCCCAGAAATCGAATCGGCCGCCGAAGCCAAAGCCTCCTGATAAGACTCAAAGGAATCAATATCAAGCGCAGTGTCCAGTGCGCTCTCCGCCCCTTCCAAAAGATCTGAGGCAGCTGCTAAAGGGCTTTGTAGACCATCCCCTGCATCCCCTACTACATCGCCCCCAATTGGCTTGTTCTCCGCCTGAAGAAACTCTGTCAGGACTCCCTGTAAACCTTTGCCCTTAACCAAAAGAACGGCCGCCTGTGGGATCTTAAAGGGGGTAATCAAATTAAGGTAAAAATCGATTTGACTTAAGAAATCCTGTAGATCCCTGATGCGAGCTTCCAGAAACTCTATGTATTTAACAATCGCATCGATAATGGAAGACAACCCCGCAGCTAAAAGGTCGACAAGAGAATACAAGGAAGCAAAAAGATCCCCGAATCCAGGGAGAATATCCCCCAAACGAAAAGATAGCCAAACGCCGTCTTGAGGGGGACGATCTTCAATGCTTCCCGAAATCCCTAAAACAACCGCCGCTGCGTTATAAACTTTTCGGGGGAACATATTCCTCAGGAAACAAACCCTCTGACCATATGACTTGGGTTGATTTTTTATTGAGAGAAGGAACACTGGAGAGATATCCGCGCTACCTTGCTCAAAATTGGCCCCTGAGGAAAGCTGCTGATATTTGACAAAGAAACCCGGCTGCCTCATCCGGATCTTCATCTCCATCTCATTGAGCTGGTTCATCTGAACACCAGCACACCAGGGATTACGGAAAACTCCTGACATCCCATCAGCGCTTTCAAAAGCTTCTCGTATCGTGAATTCAACAGGGAGAAAAGCTGAGTTTGCAGAAGAGGCTCCTTCTTGATCTATGTCGATAATACCTGCCAACCGGGGTTTCGGATCTTTTACCAGCTCCTCGATATAAGGAACGACCTCAGAAAATTTCCACTCTAACAGATCCTCTCGAGTTTGTTCGACGAGGCTCTCCTCAAATTCAGGCTCCGGATTCATCTGGCGATATAGTTTGTCAGCCCACTCCCTGACTTTGTCTCTCAGGACAACACGGAAAGAGTACGTATCAAGATGAGAAAAGTACTCCGTCACCTTATTGAAGAAAACATTTGGGTCGTCCCCGAGAATCTTAGCGACAAGATGACCAAATCTTTCTAACCCTGTTGGGAATGCCGCTTTGTTTTCCTCAAAAGTCCAATCCCGACCTTTCAACTCTGAGTAAGGGACAACCTCCAAGTCGGATCGGCTAAGGATCAATACATAAAGAGCGGTCTCAATCAGGTGTATGAACTCTTTCGAGGAAACTCCGGGAAAAGACAACTGAACCGCTTCTGTCGGAGCCGATATCTGAACCTCTTTATTAGCGGTAACATTAAAATAAGTAAATGCACGGAAAGGGCTGGCACCTACCAAACTCATCTGAGGACCAAAATTATCCGGATCCTCCAATTCTATATCGGTAGAACAAACCCTCGCGTAGACATTTGTAGGTAAAGTAAGAGAATCCTCGTCTAAAATAACCCCACCGTCTTCGAATTTGAACTCAGCATCATAAGGAAGCTTATCCTTATTAATCGTGAAACTATATTCAGACTTTTGGAAAAAGGAGGGTTGGACGATACTATCGAAGATGGAACCACTCAACCCAAAAATGGAAGCCGTACTGACATAGAACATTCTCTGATATACATAGGCCTTCTCCCCACCCACTTCTGTCTCGAGAGCCTCTATTGGGATTGGGAGATTCTCGGTTTTTTGGCGAAGGCCGTAAACCGCCTTTTTACCGTCTTTAAACTCTTTCGTACTTGAATCAAAAGCATTGTCCAGATGCAGAGGAGAATCAACTCGTAGCTGCTGGGAACCTCCATAGATAACTAAAGGTTTCCCGTCAGGATCCAGAACATGTCCGCTTATTCTTCGAGCCTTCGTGCTCTCCTTATCATTCGATTTTGTATTCAGGGCAGGAGTATCATAATAAACATGAATCCCATCTTTTACTGTCGATAGATAAATGAAAAAACCAGGAGGA
>WJJK01000047.1 GCA_014729705.1 Candidatus Altarchaeales archaeon
CGCTGGGTTTATCCAGTAAATCAATGGATGCGAGTTTTAAGCCAAGTTTTTCAGCTAACCCCAGATCCTGTAAAATGCAGACAACACCCCTACTGCCTGGTCCGACCTCCAATACATCCCTGATTTTCGCAGCCTTAAAAACCCTCTCCAAACCGTCTAAAACGGATTTTTCGGGTTTATACTCCGTCTCCCTGCATAGTTGCCCGTATACTCCGGCAATAGTTTTAATGGAAGCTAACCTACTGGCCCTGAAGGCAGGCGCAGGCACCTGGCTTTGAAGCCACGGTCTCCTACGCCCACCTAAAGATTCTTTTTCTTTTTTCTTGTTCTGCGCACTCTGCTGGTCAAATTCATCCCACCCGCTTGATTTAACTCCCCTTTCACTGAGAAGATCGCGTATATGCTCGCTTTTCACTTCAATGAATTCGGACATAACATCAGGATCCGCTAAATTATTGGCAAAACGAACACGTTGTTCTCTTTTTTTCTTGGCTTTATTAAGCCGTTGCTTTCGCTGCTCCAACTGTTCCTCAACCTCCCTCAACCGCTTCTGGCCCGGCGAAAGCTGTGCGTTAATTTCCTCTATCCTCTTTTTGCGTTCACTCACCCGCTTCTCGATAGGCTCCTTCGTTTCATCACGGTTTCTCACCCACTCACGTATCTCCATCAACGAAGGAGAGGAATGAGGAGGCAGGTCAGCGTAAGGGTCCTTTAAAACATCATTCAACAACTGTTGATCCTGCTTATCTTGTTGCGATAACCTGTTTTTTTCGTCTAAAAGCGGTTTATGACCCTTTTGAACATCCTCTATGATCTTAGGGCCAGTAACCAATGTAACCCGTTTCTTAACAACACCCATAATCAAATATATCTTTGGTAAACTACGGACAAAAATAATGGCTTAGCTTAGTTTTTGTTTTCCTGCAAGGTCTTTCCTATCCCGCCGCCTTTTTTCTCATGCTATAACGACAATTGTTGATAACCTGGGTTCAGTAGTATAAAAATATTGGCGCCCGCTCTTTACTTAAAAAACCACCCTAGTATGCCCCGTTGTTTCTTCTCTTTTTTAGCTAGGTTTTCGAGTCTGTCTTGTTCTTGCTTTATCTTCTGAATCTGTTTTTTGATCATTGTTTTAACTTCACTTTGAAGTTGATTGGTTTCTTTAAGTTGTTGAAGTTTGTGTAGTCTTTGCCTGCTTTGGTTGACTTGATGTAGAAGTTGGTTGGCTGCCTGTTTGTCTCCTCCCAAGAAAAACCGCTTTAACCTGCTTTGCGCCCTTATTCTCTCCTCGATTTTTGTCGTGTTTTTCAGTGAATTATTTATTTGTTTGGCGACTTCAGATATCTGCGGTCCTATGTTGCCTGTGAAATTCTCCAAAGCCAAGAGACTGTGCACAGCCGAGCGCACCCGGTTTTGGTTTTGGAATACGCTCCTCTTATCCTTGTTGCCAATATCCTCTGACTGGTTTTTTAATTTTTTCCCATACTCAACCATCATCTGCCTAATCTGAGCGAGGGTTTTTGCGTTAACCTGTGTTGTATTTTCCCTAAGGCTTTTGTTTGTATTAGTTTTTTTAGAAGACTCTTCTTTGTTTTTGCCCTCCTTTTTCTTTGTGGGGTTCCCTCCGATGTGAAGTTTTACTGTCAGATTCTGATTCAATCCAGTGTTCTGAGTATTTAATTGGACTTTTATCTGGCCTGTCTTGTTATCCTGGGCATTTGATTTATGGATTGTTTTAGGGTTTAAAGCGTATGCTGTGGCAAGCAGAAAACAAACTAAAAATATGGATGAAAACTTCCTGATATTCCCCGGTGCTTTGCATGCATCTAAAATTTTTTTTGGGGGCCTCATCATATTTTTTTTGGCTTTGATTGCTGGTTCTAAATATGAATAGTAATCCCTTTTGGGGATTACTTTTTGTTTGGTTTAAACGCTTCACCTATTTGTTCCCTGCTGTATCCAAGTCTGAGTGCTTGATCTTGTGTTACCCCTAAATCATTTAAACCCAAACCCATTTTGTCAAGTGAAGGTTTATAGGCTTGCAGGTTGGTTAGCATTTCAAAGTCGTCTTGTTGGGGTTGTTTCAACGCGTCTTGCACGTCTTTTTTCCTAGCGCTTATTTCTGCTTCAGAAGCGTTTCTAC
>WJJK01000048.1 GCA_014729705.1 Candidatus Altarchaeales archaeon
GCGCTCACTAGCGTGCTTTTGGAGGGTGAATGCGTCACATTCGACTTAAACCCCCGAATCCCCGTCTCAACAACACGGATGGGTCGGGCAATCATGGAAAAAATCCGGATGATTCAAGATGATTAGCGAAAAACCCAACCTACAGCGAGAATACTTCCCCCTGCAGAGGGTTCCTTCAACGGATTTCAATTCCCATACACTGCCTGAAGACATCTGTATAACCGACTCCACCTTCCGAGACGGGCAGCAAGCACGCCCCCCATACAGGGTTGAGCAGATAGTCTCGCTTTACACTCTACTGCATGAGTTGGACAACAATCAGAGCGTGATCAAACAATCGGAGTTCTTCCTCTACAGCCCCTCAGACAGGCAGGCGGTTAAGAAGTGTCTTGCGCTTGGATTCGAATATCCTCAGGTGACCGGGTGGATTCGAGCCAACCCCAAAGACTTTAGGTTAGTCAAAGACATGGGGTTAAGCGAAACCGGCATCCTCACTTCCTCAAGCGACTACCACATACACCTTAAACTCGGCTGGAGTCGATCTAAAGCCTTAGAGAAATATATTTCAATAGCGGGGGAAGCCATGTCTTTTGGAATAACGCCCCGATGCCACTTTGAAGACGTGACGCGCTCGGATTTCACGGGGTTCACTTTACCGCTTGCCCAACGGCTTCTGGATTTGTCTGAGAAGACGGGCGTTGATGTGAAGATACGCCTATGCGATACCCTTGGTCTCGGCCTACCCTATGAAGGTGTTCCCCGTCCAAGAGGGGTGGGGCAGGTCGTGGAGTCCATCCGGGAACTTGGATATAAATCCAGTCAACTGGAGTGGCACGGCCACAACGACTTCCACCTGGCTTTAGCCAACAGCCTTGCAGCCTGGAGGGCGGGTTGCGGCGCAGTTAATGGAACGTTGGTTGGATTTGGCGAGCGAACAGGCAACACCCCCGTTGAGGGTGTGCTCATACACTTGATGGGTTTAAGGCCTAATTGCGCCCCCCAAACTAAAAAGATTACGGAAATCGCCAATTACTTGCGAGGCATTGGAACCGGCATCCCCGACAACTACCCCCTGGTGGGGAGTGAATTCAACAACACAAGCGCAGGCATACACATCGACGGGATTAGAAAACACCCTGAAGTGTACACCATCTTCGACACGGAAGCCATCCTCGGAGTGCCTGCTGGGGTTAACATCACAGACAAATCCGGCATCTCCGGCATCCTACATTGGATTGAAACCAATTTAGGCGGGGAAAAGGCTGCGGGGTTGTCGAAACGTCATCCAGGCGTCTGCCGAATTAAGAAGGTGATTGAAGGATTATACCGGCAGGGGAGGACGTCTGCGGTCAGCTCCGAGGAGATGTTGGAGCTTGCGAAAAAACACCTTCCCGAACTCTTCATATCTGATTTTGACAAAATCGAAGCCAAGGCTAAGACCCTGGCGGTCTCACTCATTGAAGAATACGCCGATCAAGGGGCGGTGAAAGGCATGAATCCGGTGGTATTGCAGCGGATGATGATGGAGATGGAATTTGAAAACCCCTTCATTCAAGCTGCCTTCGTAACTGATGCGGCAGGCAAGCTTGTGACCGTGCCCGCAACCTCTGATGAGGTTTCAGAGCTTTACCGGGGATTCACGCCCGGCACGGATTGTTCCAACCGAAGCTGGTATACGCAGCCGGTGAAAAACAATTCGTCGCATGTTACCGGCTTCTATGACTCGCGGATAACCCGGGAACTTTGTATCACCGCCTCAACACCCATAACCGATGATGCCGGTCTCTTGGGGGTCTTAAGCATTGACTTGAACTTCAAGGAGCTTGCGAAACTCATCTAGGGGCACTCAGTCAATAAGTTATGTGGTTATTAATTTGAGGTATTGGGCTCTCCCGCTTTTTCTGCAGGCTTTCATTAATTCGGATACTTTTTTGGCTTCCCCCTCAAGGATGAAAAGCTCAAGGCATTTGCCGCCGCCGAGTTGGTTGTGTATCGAGGTTTTAATCAATTCTTCGAAGTCGTGTCTTGCTTTGCTGAATGCGTGCTCGTGTTTTTCCTCGTGCATGAGGACTAATACTCCGGTGATTTTGTTGTCTGCGGTTTCGGTTTTCTCAAGGTCCTTGGATATCAGGTTTATGGAGTATCTTAGGGCGTCTGAGCGGCTTTTATAGCCTCCGATGAGGACGGTTTTATCCAGTTCCTCAAGGGTTTCCTGTGGAAGTGATACGCTTATGATGGCCATTTTAATAATTTCTCCCGAAAAACAACAATATATTATTAACTTATTTTTAAATATTAATAAATAATATGTTTCTCATGAAAGTTAATAAACTCGCTATATTCGGTTTGTTGGTGTTGTCACTTCTTTTTTCAGGCTGCATTAATCAACAGCAAAATATTCAGGAATCATCCAAAATCGGTGTTGTCGTATCTATCCTGCCCCAAAAACAATTCGTTGAAAGAATAGGCGGAGATAAAGTCAATGTCACAGTTATGGTGCCGCCAGGGGCGAGCCCCCACACCTACGAGCCAACACCCTCACAGATGAAGGCAGTGGGTGATGCTAAACTATATGCTAAAGTCGGCTCTGGCGTGGAGTTTGAAACAGCTTGGATGGACAAGATACTGGCAGCCAACAACAAAATGCTTCTGGTAGACTGTTCTAAAGGCATTCAATTGATGGAGATGGCAGAACACCATCACGAAGGCGAAGAACATGAAGAGATGCAGGATGGTGAAGACCATGATCAGGATGAGCATGGCGGGCTTGACCCACATATATGGACTTCGGTTAAAAACGCTGAAGTGATGGTTGAAAACATTTATGCAGGCCTTATCCTGTCTGACCCCGCAAATACTCAATATTACCTGGAAAACAAGAACGCCTACCTGAAAGAACTTGAAGGTCTGGACAAACAGCTTGAAGAATCTTTTAGCGGTTTAGAATCAAAGAAGTTCATGGTCTTCCACCCCGCCTGGGGCTATCTGGCGAACGATTACGGACTCACTCAAGTTCCTGTAGAACAAGAAGGCAAGGAGCCAAGCGCGCAAGAGCTTGTTCATTTGATTGATGAAGCCAGGGAGGAAAACATAAAAGTGGTTTTCGCATCCCCGCAGTTCAATAAGGACACTGCAAACTCCATAGCCAGTGAGATATGGGGAACCGTCGTGATGATTAATCCTCTTGCAGAAGACTATGTGTCGAACATGCAGATGGTGGCTTCAGAGATTAAAACGTCTTTAACATAGCCACACAATAGTTGATACAATGGCCTTGGTCGAGTTAAAGGACGTCTCCGTTTCATACGGTCAGACACCCGCGTTGGAGGTCGTAAATCTGAGAGTTGAAGAAAAAGACTTCCTGGGACTTATTGGACCAAACGGCGGCGGAAAGACAACAATATTGAAGGCAATACTTGGCCTGGTCAAGCCATCATCGGGAGAGGTACTTGTTTTCGGAAAAACTCCGGCTGAAGGCAGGAAACACCTAGGTTACGTCCCACAACACAGCCTCTTTGATCCTCAATTTCCAATCAACGTATGGGACGTTGTACTGACTGGAAGGCTCGGAGAGAAAGGAATTACTGGAAGATACGGAGAAAAAGACAAGAAGGTCGCTATTGAGTCCTTGCAAAAGGTTGACATGCTCGACCAAAAAGACAGGCACATCAGCACCCTCTCTGGGGGTCAAAGGCAGAGGGTTTTCATAGCCCGGGCGTTGGCATCACAACCAAAAATACTGTTGTTGGATGAGCCTACAGCTAGCGTTGACGTTCACATGGAATCCCAGTTCTACGAGCTTTTGAAAAAGCTCAATGGGGAGATGGCGATAGTGTTGGCAACCCACGACATGGGGGTTGTATCCTCGTACGTGAAAAATCTCGCATGCGTCAACAGGACCGTAAGCTACCACCCGGGCGGCGAGCTCAAGGAGGGGATGCTTGAGGATGCGTATCAGTGCCCGGTTGAGATGATAGCCCACGGCCTGCCACACAGGGTTTTAGGGGAGCATAAGAAATGATTGAAGCACTGCAGTATACGTTTTTCACAAACGCGTTGTTGGCGGGGTTTCTGGCGAGCATGGCCTGCGGTGTAATAGGCTCCTACGTTGTTGTCAAACGGATTTCAGCATTGACGGGCGGCATATCCCACTCAGCCTTTGGAGGCGTTGGATTAGCCTATTTTTTGGGGGTTAATCCCCTTATCGGAGCCGTTGCATTCAGC
>WJJK01000002.1 GCA_014729705.1 Candidatus Altarchaeales archaeon
GCGTTCAGGGATTGGAACAGTACTTGGCTTCGGAGTTCATCCACATATTTTTCCGCGGATTCACCTGCATTGGACCAGCAAAAATGGTTTGAGGCTTGGTATAGTTTGTTTTTCACCGCCTCATCAAGGAGGGTTTTGTCTTTGGGGGTTTCAAATAGTTTTATGCCGTCGTCTAAAACGCATAAACCCTTAAGGTCTTCTTCCATGTCGCCTCTGCGGGTTAGTTTTTCTTTGACGTAGACTGTGAATCCCCCGTAAAAGGAGGAGGCGGTTTTATGCCTGCTTGTTTGTTTTGTGAGGCAGCAGTCAAGCAATTCAGGCAAGGGGATTATCCTCCCGTCGACTAAGTAGAAATCCCGGGCTAGTTTTTTGTTGAGCCGGAGCCTGTGCATCCCTGACCCGTATTTCTTGGAGCAGAGGATACACACTATATTGGCTGTGGCGCAGGATACAGCTTCAAGGTATCCCAGGGGTCGCGGTATCTCCTCTATTACCTTGAGTTTCACGCCGAATTCATGGCCTAATTTGTTTTGCACGTTTTCGGCTGTCTCGGCCATAACTTCAGGGGCTTTTCCGCCGGCTTCAACAGTGATTCCCTGGGAGGTTGTCTCCCCTATTACTTCAACGTGGGGGGAGATTGTGAATGAACAACCCCCGCATGTGGTGTCCACTACATGGGTTGTGCCGTGAGCCTTTGACTTAACCTTTATTTCCCCTTCCATCTCGCATATAGATTGTTTTCAACGCCTAAAACGTCAAGTATTTTCCCTGCAACAAAATCCCCTGCATCATCCAAGGACTTTGGAAGGTGGTAGTAGGATAATACCGGCGGGATAATCGTTGCCCCCGCCTTAGAGGATTTAACCATGTTTTCCAGGTTGGGAAGAGACAGGGGGGTTTCCCTTGGAACCAGTATAAGGGGTTTACGCATCTTCAGCATGTTGTCTGCGCATCTTGCCACAAGATTCCGGGCATAACCGTTTGCCACCGCAGACAATGTTTTCATGCTGCAGGGGCAGATTATCATGGCGTCCACCAGGAAACTGGAGCTTGAAACAACGGCTGAAAGGTTTTTATCGTCATAGGTTTCCCTGGCATACTCCCGCCAGGTTAGGGGTGTTTTCTCAGCTGATGCGACTTTTTTCGCTCCTTCGCTAACAATCAAATGGATTTCATGTTCCTTAAGCGCTTTAACCAGTTTCCCGGCTAAAACCACCCCCGATGCGCCGGTTACTGCGAGTATTATTTTCATAAGCCAACAAACATCAAAGTAAAACCTTAAAAATCAACTGCTCCATAGTTTTTGAAAATAGTTTTCATAGTATTTCGCGGTCAGGGGGTCTTCCACGTATAAATTGGCTTCATGGTTTCGCTCAAGCCCGTAGTAGCTGAGGTTTGTGGATCCAAGCAACACGATTTCTCCATCCACTATTATTAGTTTTGCGTGGGTGGTGGTTTTGTTGCCGTCGAATCGCCAGGGAATCCCTGCCTCATCCAGTATGTGGTATGCATTGTTTCTGTCGGAGTATTCATCTACCACAACCTTCACATCCACCCCCCGCCTGTGGGCTGCCACCAGGTCTTCGACTAATGTATTCATCTTGGAGTCAGGATACTTTTCATAGTATTTCAGTTCAAACGTGACTATGTGTATGGATTCCTCGGCGCCCGTCAGTATTTCATGGGCCCGGGGATAGTAACCCCTATCTGATACGGGTATGACTCTCTCAGAATCAACGCAGGCGGGGGTGGGACAGGATTTCTGAAACGCAAACGATTGCAACACTAACCCGAATAAAAGCCCCAATATAAACACCAAAATCAGTTTCTGCCAAAGTTTCATGAATAAAAGAAACATCAGACCCTAAAGATAAATATTGCTTGGTGTTTCATTTTATGCAACAGGTGTTTCAGCGTAAAATAACTGGTGTTTCAGTATTTAACCTAAGAAATAGATATGGGAGTAGTAAAATGCCGTTAAACAAAGATTTCATGGATATGGGATGCAAAGCAACACACTGCGTTGACTGCAGGCCAGGCCACATATTCTTCGGCAGGGAACCTTTCCTGGGTTTCATACCCTCCTTCGTTGTTTGGAATCTCATCATTATAGGTCTTGTCGCGATTATATTCTGGCTTCTTATACGCGGATCCGGGAAATCCAAAAAGCCTCTAACAATACTTAAGGAGAGATACGCTGAGGGGGAGATTGACGGGGAAACCTTTCACAAGATGAAGGGAGAGTTAAGCGACTGAATTAATGTGGGAATATGGAGGTCTCAGAAAAACGTCTTGCAGCAGCAATAACCGCAGTATTCAGTTTAGGTGTTTTATTGTCCCTCCTAAACGGATACTATATAGAGGACACTGGATCCTCAATGCCTCTTTTAGTTTATGCTGTCGCAGGATTTTCTATGGGTGTGGGAGCACTTATTATACTGCTTTTCCAGTGGAGGATAAGTGCCGCACAATCTAGGAATATGCTTAAGATTCTCCCAGAAGACGAGAGAAAGATTCTTGAAGTCCTTTTTTCTGAGAAAAAAATAGAGCAAACCTATTTAGTCGCGGAAACTGGTTTGAACAAGGTTAAGGTCTCCCGCCTGATATCTAAACTTGAGGGGCGGGGTGTTTTAGAGAAAAAACAGTTAGGCAACACAAACCTCATCAAACTAAGGCTGTGAACCTTTGTGTTTCATTTTTTGTTCCAGGGATTTCACATAAATTCATCTTTTGTTTCACCCAATGATTCAGACATAGGTGAACAAAAAAAAATGGACAATAAAACCAAAGCAATGGGCTTGGGTTTAACAGCTTTACTGGTTTTTGGGCTGGTTTTGGCTGTGAACGCAAACACAGAGGAGATGATGGACGTAGGATGCGGCAACCACCCTCAACATGGCTTCCATATGAGGGGCGGGATGGGCAGGCCACACTTTAAGTTAACTGAGCTTGGTCTGCCTGAGGATGCCACTCACGAAGACGTGAGGCAGGCTTTGTGGGAGAAAAGATTGTCTGACCTTGGCTTAACAGAGGAGTCCACGGTAGGGCAATACCATAATGCTTTGGTTGCCAGAAACAGGGAGAGGAGAAATCAGATGCTCTTTGAACTAGGTTTGGATGAGGATGCAACAGATGAGCAGATGAGGGAGGCGCACAAAAAAAGACGGGAGGAGAACCCTCAGGAGTGCCCATGTAAAGGAGGTAGAGGTTTCAGACAACGTCTTATGCGGGATTAATTAAACAACCACCTCCAAGGGGGAAGCCATTTAGGTGGCTTCCCCGCCTTCTTTTAGCTGGACTCGTTGAAGCTTGTTTTGATTTTGTCTATGTCTTTGAATAGGGGGAAGCTTTGTCGGTTGGTTGGGACGTACATCACGCTTTCATGTTTGTCTAGGTTGCTTATCCAGTACCAGCTTAGGTAGTTGGGTGTTAGGCTTTGTCCTATGATTTCGTTGGCTTGCGCGATTCCGTTGGCTTCTATTTTCTTCCTCTCGGCCTCCTTGGTCTCTTTTTGTATTACGAAATCCATTTTCTGGGCTTCCTGTTCGGCTTGGAGTTTATCCTCTATCGCCGCCTCAATCTGTTTGGGGCGGATTATTGCTCGCACCAGCACCTGCTCAAGTATTATATTTTTCTCCCGGAAACTGGGTTCAAGCCGGGTGTGCAGTTGTTGGGCTATTTCAGGCCTCTTTTGGTGCATCTCCATGGCCACGTATTCGCCGGCCACATCCCGTATGGCGGTGCGGGAGATTGGCCTGATTATGACGTCGGCGTATTTTTTCCCAACAGTCTGGTGTATCTCGTCGGTTTTCTCAGGCAAAAGGTGATACAATATAGTGACGTCGAATCCCACGCTCAATCCGTCCTGGGATATCGCCTGGATCCTGTCGTCGCGGTTGACGACGCCTTCCTGGGCTACCGCGCTCATGGTGTAGGCCTGGGTTTTTATGTTATATGGAATCACTTTAATCCACGGCGGCTTCAAGTGAATGCCTTCGGTAAACTCCTCCTCCACGATGCCGCCGAAAAAGTAGTTGAATTTAACCCCCCTCTCACCTGCCCCGACTGAAGCCAAGAAAAGGGAGTTAAAAAAAAGCACAAATAATACAATAGACACCAAAGCTACCTTTAAGACGCTGGGTTTGATTTTCTCAGCCGACTGCGGGGGGATGTTGAAGGGAGGTTCCATTCCATCAAAACAAGGAATACAGAAATAAAAGTAATCCAAAAAAAGTGTGTTTCTTTTTTTGTTACAGAGCACTTGACGGAATTAATTTAGTGATTGGTGTGAATCGCCCCAACCAGTTAAGCGGCGGTCAGCAGCAAAGGGTTGCAGTAGCTGGAAGCCTTGCAAACGACCCGAAAATTGCGGTGAACGCACCTAAAAAAAAAAAAAAAAAAAAAAAAAAAA
>WJJK01000049.1 GCA_014729705.1 Candidatus Altarchaeales archaeon
AAATACGAGTTCGGCTTCGACGAGGCGGGAGACATTTACCTCATAGACGAGATCCACACCCCGGATTCATCCAGGTACTGGATTAAGGACACCTATCAGGAGAGGTTCGAAAAGGGGCGGGAGCCTGAGAACATAGACAAGGAATTCCTCAGGCTCTGGTTTAAGGAGAACTGCGACCCCTACAAGGATCCTCAACTGCCAAAGGCACCTGAACACATGGTTGTTGAACTCTCTAAAAGGTATATGCGGTTGTATGAGATGATAACCGGCCGCTCTTTTGAGTCCGAGTCGGGGGATGTGAGGGATAGAATTAAGCGTAATCTGGAGAATGAAGGTTATCTGTGAAATCGAATCCAAGGATTCGAAGGCATCCTGCGAGTGGTCGGAGTGGGGGATCCCAGACAGGGTTAAAGAGGTTTTAAACAACGCCCCCTCAACCACCTTGGTCGAGAGTAGGGAGGAAATCCTGTCTATGGCTACCGGCGGTGGCAGGGATTTTTTCGAAGTATCCTATGATGTGGAGGGGAAAGGCCGGGTGGTTGAAGCTACTGTAGCTAAATGCAAAAACGGGGTGTCCATTAATTATCCTGAGACGTATATGCGCAGGCGGGATCCGGAATCCATGGTGATAGGTGATGCGCAGCATACGGATAAAAAAAGGTTTGAGGAAATTTATTTCGAGGATTTCGACCGTTTTAAGCAGGAGACATTCAAATGGTTGGAGTCTCAGCGGCTGGTTGTTCTCGCCCATAGGGTGGGTGGCGTGGAAACAGGTTTCTTCGGGTTGTTGATAGCCCCGGATAACGCGGGTTTTTTTATTGGAGGTTTAGCGGATCTGCAGGATTTAATCAGCTTCAAGGATTTGCCCGATGACTTTAAGCCTAAATCCGTTATTTACCTGGCTCCGCCTTTCAGACACACGCACTTCAGGGGTAAACAAATTGTTGTCCATGATCGTGGCAACGGTTTGCACGAGATTTTTTCATACAACCTTTATCCCGGTCCAAGCGCCAAGAAAGGCATCTACGGCGCCCTCCTAAATATCGGAGAGCAGGAGGATTGGCTCACCCTACACGCATCCACAGTGCAAGTCATAACCCCCTATGAGAATGTCACCACAATATTGCATGAGGGGGCAAGCGGCGGCGGGAAAAGCGAGATGCTTGAGTACCCTCACAGGCAGGCTGATGGTCGGCTTCTTCTTGGCGTAAACCAGGTTACAGGCGAGAAGATTAAGGTGGGTTTAAGGCAGGGATGCACGTTGAATCCCGTCACAGACGACATGGCTCTTGCTTTGCCTCGATTCCAGAATAATTCAGGTAAATTAGTGGTCTTTGATGCGGAAAACGCTTGGTTTCTTCGCTTGAATCATATCGCGAAATATAATACCGACCCTTATCTTGAGAACCTTTGTATTCACGCGGAAATGCCTTTGATTTTCCTGAATCTGGAGGGGGTGTCTGGATCCACATGCCTTATTTGGGAGCATACTTATGATGAGCCGGGCACGCCTTGCCCTAACCCCCGCGTGATTTTACCCAGGAAACTTGTGCCTAATGTTGTGGATGAGCCTGTGACCGTTGATTACCGGACTTTCGGGATTCGCGCGCCCCTCTGTTTGAAGGATAAACCTACTTACGGTATTTTCGGCGTATTCCATATACTTCCCCCCGCCTTGGCTTGGCTTTGGAGGTTGGTTGCCCCCCGGGGGGACGCTAACCCCAGTATCACGGACACGAAGGGGTTGACGAGTGAGGGTGTGGGTTCTTTCTGGCCTTTCGCCACAGGCAGTGAAGTTCAATACGCGAATCTGTTGCTCAACCAGATCAGGGATAAACCTAACACCAGATACCTGTTGTTCCCCAATCAACATGTCGGCGCCTGGGAGGTTAGTTTCATGCCGCAATGGATCTCCAGGGAATACATCTCCCGCAGGGGGGCTGCGAAATTCAGGGAGAATCAGTTGAAGCTGGCTCGATGCCCTCTTCTGGGTTATACTCCTACCGCCATCGAGGTTGAGGGCAAGGATATCCCCGACGGCCTCATTAGGGTGGAGAAGCAGTCTGAGGTGGGTGTTGAGGGCTATGATGCTGGGGCCTTAATCCTGCGGGAATTCTTTAAACAGGAGTTATCTAAGTTCCTGGTCCCGGATTTGGATCCTTTAGGTGAAAAAATAATCCGGTGTTGTCTGGAGGAGGGGGACGTCAGTGAATACGAGAAACTACTGCCGATGACGCTGTGAATTTTTTTTAAGAGTAATTATTTTTCGGTTAATCTTCGGATGCTTTCAATGTCTTTTTTAGGTATGGCTGCGTTTACAACGCCTTTTAGTTGTTGCCCCGGCTCTTCAACCAAGTATTTCACAAGCATCCCTGCGGGTGTTTTTTCCAGGACTTCCCCTTGAAGCCCGTCTAATTCTGCTAGGTTCATCATCTGTTGGGTTCCCCGCACTCGGACTTCCCTTATCTCAGAGGACTGCATGCGTCTTAGGCCTTTGAAGTTGATCTTAACCTTATCTTTCGGGGAAACCTCGTTAAACTCAACCTCGAAGTAATGTTTGCCGGGGTCTTGTTTCAACTGGTTTGGGTTTTCTGGAGTTTGTTTTCCACGGCGTTTATACATAAAGCAGGTATAGGGTTTTCACAGATAAATTTACGTCCCGCCTTTGTCTGCCCTCTTCGCAGGATTTATTCCTCCACCCGTCCTCGAAGCGGCAGTTTGCGCATGCGTCGTAGTAGGTTGCGGCCGCGCAGTCAGCTTACATCAAGGCGTGAGTGGAAAACAGAAAAATGAAAAACAAAAAAACCAATATAACTTTTTTTTAACCATGTTAACCTGCTCTTTTTCTTTGCGTTAAGGGATTACTGGGTTTTTTTTATTATAAACCTGGGAACCCCAGTGTCTGATTTTTAGAGTCTTTTTACAGACAGAATCCATCGACCCCCCCCACTTTTTTTCGTGATTGTATTTTCCTGTGAAAAGGCTCTTCTAATTTTTACTGCTGGCTCCCATATTATGGGAATGGACGCGGTTTTAGCGCTTGAGGATGGGACTTTGCTTAAGGGAGTGCATTTCAGCTGTGACAGGGATGCGGGGGGTGAACTGGTTGTCGTCGGTTTCCTTGGCTTTCACCGCAGAATATAGTTCGCTGAACGTCGGGGGAGTTCGTTTCCAGGTGCTTTTTTCCTCGGTGATTCCGGCATCATAGTAGATTTTCCTGAATGCATCGTCCAGTAGGGACCGCTGGGAGGGTGATATGTCCTCGATTATCGTGTGCATCAGAGAGTGCAGGGACGCGAGCTTGTCCGTGAAGTCCATGCCCATCATGTCAAAGGGGTTTATCACGGAGTCCGAGTCCATATACGAAAAGGCAAGACTGGGGCCCGAAGCATCCTGGTACTGGAGCCGGAACCATATCTAAGAGTATGGACCAGAAACCATCCCTATGGGGATAACATTGACTCCCCCCCCTATGGATAGACTTCCAATACAAGAAACCCATACGATACGACGCAATCAGGCTGATGATAAAGAAAAAAGCCAAAGAGATAGGGGATACCCATAAACAAATGCTACCCCCATAATTTCCGGCATAGCAGGGCAACCGAACTTGCGAAAATCATGACTGAAAGCCAACTCTGTGCGTTTTTTGGATGGGTTATGGG
>WJJK01000050.1 GCA_014729705.1 Candidatus Altarchaeales archaeon
CCACACGAAAGCATACCCCCTGCCCTCAAAGAAACAGTGCGTCAAAGAAGCCATCTATGTTTTCGAGGACATCTCGATTTCTAAGAACGCCGAAGAAAAAGTCAGGTACTCGGAACAGAAATACCGCACAACCATCAACTCCATGCGAGACGGGATACATGTCGTAGATGACAATCTAACCATATTATTAGCCAACAAGGCTTTAGTCGACTGGAACAAGAGACTGGGGTTAACCTGCCAGGTTGTTGGGAAAAACCTGAAAAAAGTATACCCCTTTTTAGGCGATTTAGTTGAGGGGGAGTATAAACGCGTTTTTGAATCAGGCAGGATTATGATCACAGAAGAACAAAACAAGGTTAAAGACAGGGTTTTCACGACTGAAACCCGTAAAATACCCGTCAGGGAGGGGGATAGAACAATCCGGGTTGTCACGGTTATACGGGATATTACTCAGAGGAAAAACGCGGAAAAATCCTTGATTAAATACGCTAAAAGCTTAAGTGAAGCAAACAGAAAGCTTGAAGCTTTAAACGAAAACAAAGCACAATTCATATCCATCGCAAGCCATGAACTTAAAACCCCGATAACGATAATCAAGGGATACGCCGACGCATTGGATATGGAGGGACTAGGCGAGTTAACCGCCAAACAAAAAAAAGTGGCAGGCAAGATCTCCAAAAAAACCATGCATCTTGCCGAGATGGTAGATTTAATGCTTGATTTAAGCAGAATCGAGTTAGGGCAGTTTAGGCTTCAGAAAAAAACCGTGAACCTAAGCAGGTTAACCCAGGAATTATTTGAGGACTTCAGATACCGCGCACAAGAAAAAGAAATCGAGTTCTCCAAAAGAATCCATAAAAACATCCGCAAAAAAATCGATGACGCGCGGATAAAACAGGTTTACACAAACCTTTTGGATAATGCATTCAAATACACGCCCCGGGGGGGCAAAGTTAAACTAAGCCTCACAAAAAAAGGGGATTACGCTGTATTCAGGGTCTGCGACACTGGGATTGGCATACCCCAAGAACATTTTGAGGAGGTTTTCAAGCCTTTCTCATGCGTGGATGGAAGCAGAACCCGTAAACAAGGGGGAGTGGGGTTGGGGCTTGCCATAGTAAAACAGATCACTGAACTTCACGGCGGACAGGTATTCGTCAAAAAAAGGTCTAAAGGCACCTGCTTCGAAGTCCAACTTCCTTAAATGACCTTTTTTTACCCCAAAAATATCCGCAGGTTTTTGATTGGGGCAGTTGAATAACAAAAAGGGGGTAGGAGGTGTTTGGAGGGAAAAATATTTTGGAGGAGAGGTGCCAAGGATATGGAGCCGAAAACACTGATGCAGGTGATTGAATTAGTTTTTTATGCCCTTTTTTTGTTTGAATGCCTGCTTTACGGGGTGCGTTAGAGGATGTTGATTGAACTAAAAACATTCTTCTACGGCATCAAGGTGGTGAAGCTACTGTTAGCTTTAGGTGTTGCCGCTAAAGTCAGGGAAGTTTTCACGTCAAAGGGGGCAGCCAAAAAACGCGAAACCCGCCTTCAGCTTGCAGGCGCCTCTTCTTTGGGGAAGTGAATGAAGATTGCTTTATCGGTGACGTCTAAGACCTCCGCAGGACCCCTTACCGTATCTACCTTCTGCCCCGCCTCAGCAGGCAGGTGTATGAGAATGTGGGTTTCGTTGGTGAGTATGTTGCTTGGGCCGAATACGGTTTCAATGGTAGTGTTGGGGGTGGGGGAATACTTAAAGATTATCTGGGAATCAGATACATTAATTACCTGCATAGGCCAGTCCACATAACTTGTGTTTTCTTGGGGAGCCTGGAAAACCATCCCAGGTATGGGTTGCACGCCGAAGTCCTCTATGAACCTTTCAACCGAGGCATTGTTTATTCTTGGAATTGAATTCACTTTAGGCCAGGTTTCAAAGGAGCCGGTCAAAGAATCTTGGGTTGTGGAGGTGGAGGTAGTCTGCATGTGCGGCTGGTTTAGGCAGGCGCACAAGAGTATGAGCGGGAGTGTGAAACAAATGCTTTTTTCCATCGTCAGCTAATTAAAAAAACAGGCTATATAACTTACCCCTTTTTTTTAAGCCATCTCAACGCCCACTATCTGGCTTACGCCGTCAACCATTGTAACCCCTATCGCCGACTGCATGTAGCGCATCATCTGGTTGTTGTGGGTTACCATGAGAAACTGTGTTCCGGAGTCTGCAAGCATCTTAGCTAATCTACTGCTGTTGGTTTTATCCAGCGCCGCATCCAGTTCGTCTACGATGTAGAAGTGGCTGGGTTTATACTGCTGGATGGCAAGGAGAAATGCAGCGGAAGTAAGGGTCTTCTCCCCGCCGCTCATAGCGTCAAGGCTCATGATTTTCTTGGCCTTAGGACTTGCCTTAATCCCCAGCCCGCTATCGGAGATGTTTCCAGGGTTGTCAAGCGTCAGTGTGCCGCGGCCCTCCGATAAGTCGGCGAATATCCGCTCAAAATTCTCTTTCACTTTGTTGAAGGCCTCCATGAAGGTTTTGGTTTTCTTCTCCTCGATTTTAGCCATGAAATCATAGATAGAGGAACGCTCCTGCTTTAAGACCTCAAGCTTCTCCATCGTATCGTCGTACTCTTTTTTCACGATATCGTAGGTGTCTATGGCTTTAAGGTTAACGCTCCCGTATTCTTCCAGACTAGATTCAAGTTCCTCCGCCTTCTGCTGGAGGTTTTTAATGGAATCTTCCAGGAGCTCGACTTCGTCGTATTTATTGTATTCCCTGTTAAGATCCTCAAGCCGGGTCTCGATTTTAGCCTGCTCGATGTTGATGGAGGATAACTCCGAGTCTATGGCACCGATCCGGTGCTGGGTTTCCCCAGTCTTCTGGGAATCCTCTGCTAACTGATCCTCAAGCTCCTGTTTTTGCCGCTCGATTTTCTCAACCTCAACATAGAGGTTCTGGCTTTCAGATCGAAGCCTTTCAAGTTTCTTTTGGAGCTCAGACTCCAGTTCTTCCCCCTCACCTAACCTCTGGGTTAACTGGGTTTCCTGTTGCTTGGTTTCAGCTAAAAGGCTTTGGTTTTCTCTTAACCTAGCAGATAAATGCAGTTTCCTCTCAGACTCCCTTGCGCACTCCACCTCAAGATTTCTCACCTGGTTTTGCAGTTCAACGTGTGAATCGTCTCTATCGGTTTTTTGTTGCGCTAATAGAGGTTTAAGCTCGCCTTCCAGCCTTTTTATGTCTGCTGCAAGCTGGTGCACCCTGTTTTTATCATGGGTTCTCTGGGTTTCAAGATCATTTAACTGCCGGTCAAAAGACTTGATCTGGGAGTCTAAGTTGGTTTGGCGTTCTGCCTGGATTTGTTTCTCAAGCCTTAATTGATCCAGGGTTTGATGGTTTTCTGAAACCCTGTTTCGGTTTTCCCTAAGCTGCCTGAATCTTGTGTCTTTTTCGGATTCAAGTTCCTCAAGCAGTTTATGCAAGCTTGTTTTCTCCTCAGACAGTTTTTGGAGCTGAGCCTCAAGCTGAGACAGGTCATGGAAACCAAAGGATTGTTTTTTTACGTGGCCGCCGCTCATCACCCCCGTTGACTCAATCAAATCACCTTCCAAGGTGACCATCCTGCGGGAGCCGATGCCTATTTTTTTGGCGCACGATATGTCGTCTACGATCAGGGTATCTCGGTAGATGAAGTCGAATACTCTTCTGAATTTAGGTTTGCAGTCTATGTAGTCGCAGGCTAATCCTATCGCTTCACCGTGGTTTCCCCCTCCCGCCTTAGGATTTATTTTATCCAGAGGTAGAAACGTCGCCCTGCCTGTTTTTTTGTCGCGCAAGTATTTTATGCATTTAGCTGCGACGTCAACGTCTTCAACAACGATATACTGCATGCGGCCGCCTGCCGCAACCTCAAGGGGAAGCTCGTATTCTTTTTTGGTCACGGTTCCAAGCTGATAAATCGGGCCGTGTATGCCAGGCAGCACCTTCTTGAGGTTAAGTATTGCTGCAACCGCCTCACGCAAACCCCCGCTTGCGTTTTTTATGGTCTCTATCTCGGTTTTCCTGGATTCATGGGCGATTTTTTTTTCTTCAAGTCTCTTTTGAGCGTCAGACAACCTGGTCTGAAGCAGGTTGTATTTCTCCTCGCTCGCCTTGAATTCATCCAACACCTTTTTGTTTGCTTTCTCTGATTCAACGAGCTGGTTTCTGAGTTTAAGCCCTTCCTTCTGAAGCTGGGTGTTCTGTCTGCTGCAATCCTTTTGCCTTTCAACCAGATCATCATATCTGGCTTTTTTCTCAGACAACGATTCCTTCAGGCTTTGTTGTGTGGCTTTTTTCTCAGACAACTCATACCTTAAAGTGTTTATCTCATCCAGTATTTTTGTGTCGCCTTGCGCCGCTAAAAGGGGTTTAAGTTCCCTGTTTTTGGATTCAATTAAGGCGTTTTTTTCCGCGACCACCGCCTCGATTTTTTTTGTTTCCAAGCTGATTTGCTCGTTTTCTGCATTAATCTTTTGGGTTCTTTGTGAAAGTTTTTTTAATTCATCTTGTAGGTACTGGTTTCTATCCTGTCGTCTAAGAAGCTCGCCGTGAAGCTGAGCGATCTTTGAATCCCCCCTCTCCTGCTGTAGCTTCTTTATTTTCTCGTTGGCTTGCTTGATTTGGTCGGTCTTCCCCCTTATGATTTGATCGGCGTCGTGGATTCCCTGACGCAGGTTTTCCTTCTCCCCTTCAAGCGCGGATTTGGATTCCGTTAGTTTCTCGTCCCTCTTGGCAAGGCTTTGTATCTCCTTGTGAAGTAGGGTGGCTCTGCATCTTCGAAGATTGGTTCGGGCGCTCTGGTAATCCAACGCCTCCTTACGCTCCCTGGACAATTCTTTGAGGTATCCCTGTTTTTCACCTAAAATAATGTGGGTCTGGGATATCCGCTCCTCCACCTTGTCAAGCTCCCTTAAAGCCTTCTCTTTCTTAGCGTCATATTCTGCTATGCCGCATAGGTTGTCGATGATAACCCGCCTCTGCTGGGGGCGCATGTCAATAACCTTAGTCACGTCATCCTGCAGTATGATGTTGTATTCATTGTCTCCCACCAAATCTATTATCTGCTGGCGGGTGGCGCGTTGATCCCCGATCTTGTAGGTGCTTTTACCCTCCCTATCCACTATCCGGGTTAACTTATGGCGTCTGCCTGAATCCTCCTCTAAAGTGATTGAGACCACAGCTTTTTTGGCTGGTGATTGGTGGACTCCGCCGTTGAAAATCAGCTCCTGGATGTTGGCTGCCCTAAGGCCCCTTGACTGTCCGAAGACGAAGCACACCGCCTCGGTGATGTTGCTTTTGCCCGAGCCGTTTGGGCCTACGATTCCGGTGAATTGATGGGGGAATACGAGCGTCGTTTTATCCCGGAAACTCTTAAACCCCTTTAACTCGATTTTCGCAAGCCGCATTTTTCTTTTTATTGTCTGGTAATTCCACAGATA